>CAYITT010000151.1:0-2549 GCA_964366275.1 uncultured archaeon | reverse complement strand
GGCCGAAATCCGTTCTGCCATTCATCCATGCAACCACTGCGCCTTCGGATATTCTTTCTGCAGACACCACATACTGCGTCGCCTACATTTGGGGCTTCAAACCCCAATTTTCTAAAAGTTCGCCAGCTATTTCCAAGTTAATTTGTGGCCCAAGGTAAATATTATCAAAGCCTTCTACTCTCTCTCCACCTTTTATTGCGCCAAGATAAGCTGCACCAACACAAAGACCGCCATCATTTGCAGCAGGTTGTACGAACATTTTTGCGACCCAGGGGAGATTTCGTATTTTACCATTAAGTGTACAATTCAGACCAACACCGCCTGCTATGCAGACATTTTTATAACCATATCTTTCATATGCACGGTCAATAACATGGAGAACGGCATGCTCAAGTTCCGTCTGTACGGTGGCAGCAAAGTCCATATGTCTCTTTTCTAATCCGCCGTTTCCAACTGTAAAATTTTTGAACCTTTCATAATAATCTTGATCTAATCTGTATCTGTCGCCTCTTGTACTTATTATCGGCGGAAAGTTTTCCAGAGGGTTTCCATACGCTGCTAGCGCCATTATTTTACCTTCGCCAAACCCAAAACCGCCCAGGCCTAGAACTCTTGCAGCCCTTGTGTACATGAAACCTAGGCTTTGATCAAGAAAATACTCATCAACCCTTTCTAGTTTTTTGTTTTCAGTTACGTATAGTGAAGTTGCGAGCCAATCCCCGCCGCCATCAATTACAACTGTCAGTGCGCTATCAAACCCGCTGGCGTAAAATGAGCTTGCTGCATGAGCCATGTGATGATCCACATAAATTGTTTTATTGCCACTTGAATCCAGTTCTTTTGCAAATTCTCTGTAAGCTTTCTTTATAGGATCGATTCTTGCTAAGTTGTCTCCTGGCCATCCAACATGAACAATTGCATCAATATCGTTTAGATCAGTGCCGGATTGTTCAAGAACGTATCTTATAGAACTGTACGGCGGTTTTCCGCATGTTTCAAGACCTGGGCTATGTCTTATTCTTGTAAATCTCTCTTCCTCAGCAGCGTACCTTATTTTACCGTCCTCACACAATGCAGCACCTGTGTCATGTGTTACCGAGTGAACGCCGAGGATTTTCATATAAGACAGATTTTAAAAACGTTTAAATATGCCAACTGGCGTGTTATTAATCCTTTAAAAACACCATAAAATGTGTGACTTGACAGGTCGTGCCTAAGATGAAACTAGTGTGTCTGAATGTGTTCGGCGGCAAATATTACGAATCACTAATGAAGTTTGTGGCAGACCAAGCAAAAGATACTGATGTGTTTTGTTTTCAGGAAGTTCTCAGGGCAGGAATTAATACAAAAACCAAATCTGAGTTTCGAATAAATATTTTTTCCGATCTAAAAGGTATACTAAGAAATTTCAATGGATATTTTGCTGTCATACAAAAAAATTTTGAAATATATGAATCTGTTGATGGTGATATTTATTTTGGTCAGGCAATATTTATAAGAAAATCGTTAAAAGTGAAAAACCATAGATATGATACTGTACACAAAGGCGAGGAAATTATATCAGATCCAAGATTGGATATACCAAGAATTCTTCAACATATACAGGTTGAAGCAAGACAACCGTTGCATATATTTAATTTTCATGGTCTTTCAACATGGCCTAAGAAGGACACAAAAGAACGCATAAATCAGTCAGAGAGAATAAAGAATATATTAGATAAATTCAAAAGTAATAAAATAATTTGTGGTGATTTCAATATGGACCCTGATACAGAAAGTGTAAAAATAATAGAAAATAATATGAAAAATTTAATAAAAGATTTCAATATTAAATCAACAAGACCGACTTCTCTCAATTTCAAAAGAAGTGTTTCTGATTACGTAATAGTCTCTAAAGACATAGATGTAGAAGAATTCTGTGTTATGGACACAAAAGTTTCAGATCATTTGCCGATAATTGTAAGATTTAATTTTAAAAACTCCGAATCCACATAGTAATTACAAAACTATCTTCTTAGGCCTTTTTTCTTTTTCCTTTCTCAACGGCTGCGACATTGATGCGCGTTGTAACGGCAACATCCGGATTCACAGAGATGCTGTCTATTCCTTCATTGACAAGAAATGCAGCAAAATCCGGGTAGTCAGAAGGCGCCTGGCCGCATATGCCGACAGGCCTCTTGAACTTGTGCGCCGTCGTGATGAGCTGATGGATTAACCTCTTGACCGCATCATTCCTCTCGTCAAACTCTTTTGCAAGCATGCTGCTGTCACGGTCGATTCCAAGAGTAAGCTGTGTCAGATCATTAGATCCTATGGAAAAGAATTTGTAGACTTTAGAAAACTGATCGGCTATTATTACGTTCGATGGTATCTCTGCCATAGCACCGACTTCAGCGTGAACTTTCTCGTCAGCGATTATCTTCAGTACCTTTTCCGCTTCGTCCATTGTTCTGCAGAACGGTACAATGAGTTTAATATTATCCAGTCCGAATGCCTCGATGCATCTCTTGAAGGCTTTGAGCTCCAGACGGAAAGCTGGCTCATACTCT
>CAYITT010000150.1:0-2557 GCA_964366275.1 uncultured archaeon | reverse complement strand
GCCGTTGGCGCGCTGCCACAGCATAAGAAACTGCTCGTCCGCGTTGATGATGAGCGCCTTCAGTTCTATCAGGTTCTCCGGCATTTGATTAAATGGGAAAAGCGGAATAAAAAGGCGCCGTGTAACGTTTAAAAACATAACCACGAAGGAATAGAGAGATAATAATCCTAAAACCACGGAAGTTTTCGACTTCCGGAGTTTTGGATTTTTAATCAAGTGATTAAAAATGACATCAGCAAGAGAAGTTGACCAACAGAAACTGGTGGAAGTGCTGGTTGGCGAGCTAAGCGGACTAGAAACTCCTGAGTGGACGGCATTCGTAAAAACAGGCGTTTCGCGCGAGAGACAGCCTGAACAGAAGGACTGGTATCATTTTCGTGCGGCAAGCGTATTGAGAAAGATCTATCTGAGTGGTCCTGTGGGAACACAAAAACTGAGAACATACTACGGCGGTCTTCACAGAAGAGGTCACAAGCCGGCTCACTTTGCAAGAGGCGGCGGCAAGTTAATACGTACTATATTACAGCAGCTTGAGAACAATGGCTACATTTCCAAGGCAGACAAAAAAGGAAGAGTAATAACGCCTAAAGGCCAGAAGCTTGTTGATCACGCTGCAAAGAAAGTGAAAAAATAGTTAATTCTTATGACATATCTTGGCAAGCAATTTCCAGACAAGAAGGTGTTGGAGTATATTGCTTTACGTGAAATATTCTATCCGAAGGAACAATGCCCGGACGGGATGCCGGATGAGAGAATAGGATTTTTCCGAGTGGATTCGGCTCTTTGGAAGGCCTTCTACAGAGATCATCCCGAAAGCATTGGACACGAATCATCCAGAATTATGCGCGAGTCTTCACAGTATGTAGGCGATCACATCACGAAATGCGGTGTCTGCCACAGACGATATGAAGCTTTAGGAATTATAGATAAACTGGTGGTAGGTAATAAACTACCCAGTTAGGTGACAACATGTCAACAGAAGAAGAAATTAAGAGAAAAATGCTTCAGCAGAGAATGCAACAGCAATCTGGGATGAACGAGGCAGCAGCCCAGCAGCAACAGCTCCAGCAGGCGGAAGAAACTCTCAAGGTTCTGATGGTGCAGATACTTGACGCGAAAGCACGCGAGCGGTTGAGCAATCTGAAACTCGTGAAATCCGACCTCGCCTTACAGTTACAGATGTATCTCGCCCAGCTCTACCAGGCGGGACAAATCAAGCAGAAAATTACGGACGACCAGCTCGTCGTGATACTTAAAAAGTTAACAGAGAAACGTGAAACAAAGATAAGGAGAAAATAGATGACGGATGCATATGCCGCTTCAAATTCGCAGGGAACCTTGATTGCGGCGCTTGGCGAACCTTACGGTCACATAATACTTGAGTACACAGACCTGCGCAGTGACGTTACTGAACTGACGCTTTATCGCGGTGAAATTGTAAGGACACGTGGTATGTATAACAGTATGCCAGTGTCTTACGCAGTACCAGGCCATGAGACGCGCATCAGAGAACTGGTACCGCAAGTGAGAAACAAATTTTCCCGGGGTTTTTCGGCATCTCAATGGCACGATTCCATAGGGGTTTTTTGAGATAATAAAAATGACAAAATCCACATCACCCAGGCCGCTTGATATAATCAGGATAGACGGGCGCTGGGCTCAGTTCTGGGGCGGCGACTTATTAAAGTATCTTGACGATTTTTCGATCGAAGCTGTGAACCTTGATGATCTGAGACTCGTATCTGAATACAGAACCTGCGTGGGCAACGCCGACGTCAGCGGAATACCCGGTTTTACCAGAAGTGAAATAGACAATATTCGCTGGGACCTGAACAAGTAAAACATCCCTACCTCAAAGGACACGTCAGAGTTTTTGGGGAATATGTCCGCAATTAAAACGCTTTAATATCTAACGAATGAAGTAAAGTAAGCTTTTTAGCAAAAAGCTTAAGCAAAAAGTGAATAATATGTCAGCAAGAAAGCCGTTTGGCAAGAAAATAAAGCTCATCGCAGCTCGCAAGCAATCAGCACCGCGCTGGGCTGATATAAGGAAGTTCTCACTCAAAAGAGCGAGAGCACGCAGAATACGCGTTACCACGAAGAACTGGAGACGCGGCAGGATCAAGGTATAAGTGAAGAAAAATGGCAGAAGAAAAAATATACACGATACCGTTGCGCAAAGCTTATGGTAAATCTCACAACAGGAGAGTACCTTATGCAGTACGTTTAGTGAAATCTTATCTCAAGACGCACATGAAGGCAGAAGTAGTGAAAATCGGGGATAAGTTGAATGAAGAGATGTGGTCGAGAAGCATATCGAAACCGCCCCGCAGAGTAAGAGTAAAAGCGGTGAAAGAAGGTAATACTGTTAAAGTAGAGCTTATGGGCTTTGATTACAATGAATTCAAGGCAACACCTAAAAAAGAACACAAGGATATGAAAGAGAAGCTTATGGAAAGACTTGGTCCTAAAGCAGCACAAAAAGAAGAGGAAGAGAAGAAGATAGAGGGATCTGCCGGCAGCCCTGAAAAAGCAAGACACGTCGAGAAGCATGAAG
>CAYITT010000149.1:0-2586 GCA_964366275.1 uncultured archaeon | reverse complement strand
CTTCGTGATTGATCAGCGAGACAAGCCGCTCGACGGCCGCCCTTAATTGCGGGTACAAAACGTCGTCTATAATATCAGGCCGTTTAAACTGCAGAGCGATGAACTGCGTGCCGCGGGATTTCAAAGCTGACAATTGTTTTGCATCAAGAGACTTCTTTTGAGCAGCGAAAAAGAATTTTGCCGACGGTTTTTTCAGGAATTGTTTGCATGCGTTGATAAATTTAATAAAATTATCGCCGCTAACAACGGCCGCAGCATTCCTGTCGGGGTCAACCGGGTCAATTATTATAAGCGGCTGGTCACGGAACTTGCTTGCTGAAACCCCGAGATGGCGCTCTACATTGATCATGAAAGGCGCATGCCAGTTCACCGCCGCTTCAATAACTTTGTCAAATGAGCCGTAATTTAATACAAGTAATTCACAGATGTAACCTGAAAAACCAAGATGCTTCGCGTCAGAGCCATAAATTCCGATTCCCTTGCAGAACTGTTTCAACAAACGTATCTCGTCAGTCATCTGCGGCTTCATGTAATCAATAACGTAACGAAGGTGTAACGGGCTTCTATCGACAGCGGACTTTATCTTTTCACCGCTGGAAATGCGATAACAGGGGACTATATCGACATCGAATCCCCGGATGACTGCATGGACATAAGGGTGCTCTGCATATTTTATCTTCGATTTTCCGCCCAGCTCCTCAACAATCCGCTTGCCGTATTCAAGTCCTAATCGCTCCAGTTCTTCCCTGGGCACGGTTTGATCAAGCATCAAAAACAAGTCGATATCGTGGTCGCCCGCAATCCAGGTCATCTTGCCCAAAGAACCGACGATAACAGCGTCTAAACCTGAGACAGTTTTGGCCACTGCCTGCAGGTCACTGACAAAGCGTTTGACCTTTTCAACTTCCTCTTTAGAAGGTCGTATCTTTTTGAGTATCTCTGTTTTGACGTTTTCCATTGTTTAGCTTATCTACTTTTCTAGATAAAAAAGCCTAATGGATCATATAAACCATCCATGGATAAATCCTGGCACTATTGAAAAACGCGAATACCAGGAAAGTGTGGTTAAAACAGCTGTCATGGGGAACACTTTATGTGTCCTCCCTACCGGACTTGGAAAAACGAGCATAGCTGCACTGGTTGTTGCAGAGCGCCTCCAAAAAAATATGAACGGAAAAATACTTTTCATGGCACCTACCAAGCCACTGGTCGATCAGCACAAAAAAAACTTCGACCGTTTCATGAAATGGGGGCTGGAAATGTACGCCATAACCGGCGAGATAAAGCCGGAAGAAAGACACAAAGTATACAGGAACGTCGACATAATCTTCGCAACACCGCAGACGATCGAGAATGATATAAAATCAGGGCTGCTTAATCTCGAAAACTTCTCGCTTGTCGTCTTCGACGAAGCTCACAGATGCGTTGGTGATTATGCCTACGTTTTCGTAGCTAAGACTTATATGCAACAGGCGAAAGATCCTTTGATTCTCGCACTTACCGCTTCGCCCGGAGGGCAAAAGTACAAAATCAATGATGTCAAGGACAAATTGTTCGTTACAAACGTAGAAATCCGTACCCGCGACGACAGTGATGTAAAGCCTTATGTTCATGAAGTTGAGAATGATTTTATTACAGTTGAGCTGCCGATAGCAATGAAATCTCTGATGACATATCTCGTAAACATAAAGAACTCAAGAATTTCCAAACTGATGCGCATGGGTGTAATACGATCTAACTATGTCAACAAGACACAGCTTCTGAATTTACAGGTAGAACTGGCAAAGAAAAAACAAGGCGTCTCTTACATGGCCATGTCGATAATCGCCGAAGTAATAAAAATTGACCACGCATTGATGCTCTTAGAGACTCAGACAATACACGCGCTGAAACAATATACTGACAAGCTCTCGAAAGAAGAGAGCCGAGCAGTAGCGCGATTAGAGAAGGACGATAATTTTATCAATGCAATTAGATTGACAAATGAACTTGATGCAGAAGGAACAGAGCATCCGAAACTTGAGAAGCTAGTAGAAATAATAACAAAAGAACTACAGAATAAAGACGCGAGAATTATAGTTTTCGCACAGTATCGTGATACTATATCAAAGATATACGAAGCGCTTTCAGAGATAAAAGGCGCAGCGCCAGTTGAGTTCATCGGCCAGGCAAAGAAGAAAGGAAAAGGACTTAGCCAGAAAGAACAGTCGCAGATACTCAATGAGTTTCAGATGGGTTTTTACAACATTCTTTGTGCGAGCCAGGTAGCCGAGGAAGGGCTGGATGTGGTAGAGACAAATGTTGTCGTGTTCTACGAGCCGACTCCGTCGGCTGTGCGCAAGATACAGAGAGCAGGACGAACAGCAAGAACACAGGCGGGAAAGGTAATAGTGCTTATGACTAAAGACACAAGAGACGAGGCTTACCACTGGTCAGCGCACCGAAAAGAGAAGCAAATGAACCAGACGTTGAGAGAGATGAAAGAAGGCAAACAGATCACATTAAAGGATTTCAAAAACAAATGATATTTATGGAAGAAATAACGATCTATGCGGATAAGCGCGAAGCCAACAGCAGAATTCTTTC
>CAYITT010000148.1:0-2613 GCA_964366275.1 uncultured archaeon | reverse complement strand
CGGACGCGACGCTACAAAGGAAAAAGAACTGTCTAAAACTGAGTTAGGCGTTGACGTTTTGGGATCAAAAAAAGCTCCACCAAGCTTTGGCATGAAGCCTCACGGTGCTGCACAGCATCCTAAAGAGGATAGGGATCCGCACCGCAATAGTCTGTACTGAATGATACTGACCACACCCCAAAGATAGGCAGCAGTCGCGTTACCGCTCTCTGCGTTGAGTGGCTGCTGCCGACTCTTTCTTTTAACTTTTTCTTTAGAAAAGAAAAACTTAGCCAAAAGAAACACGAAAAGAACTATTATAAACATTTCTTACAATCTAGTTTGCATGAAAAAGATTACAGAAGACACGGTAAAACACGCCGCGAAAATAGCGAGAATCGAGTTGAGTAAAAAAGAGGTTTCGCGATTCCAGAAGGATATGAACGACATACTGGCGGCTTTTCGTGTTTTAGACGAGGCGCCGAACGCGGAGCCGTCTTTCCAGCCGGTGCACATAGAAAACGTTTTTCGCGAGGATAAGATAGAACAGTGCCTCCCGCAGGAAATCGCGCTTAGAAACACGAAACACAAGGAGAAAGGATTCTTCAAGGGACCGAGGGCTGTGTGATTATGAAAATATACGTCGCTTCTTCATTTGACAGAAAAGAGGAAGTTCTTGAAATTTATTCTTCTCTTAGAGAGATGGGCTTTGAAACTGTAGACTGGACCCGACACAAGAGGATAATACCATTCAATGAAAATACGGCCACAGCAAGTTTGTATGCTGCCGAAGATTCAACGGGCGTAATAAGAAGCGACATTTTCGCAAGACTATGCGGTAGTACTGGCAACACACACGGACACAAGACAGAACACGGAATTGCCATCGCGTCTTATATTTTTACTGGCAAGCCCGTCGTATATGCAATCGGCGATCCTTCGGATTCAATGTTCAACTTTCACCCAGCTACGACAAGAATTCCTACCGTTGAGCAATTCCTGGAAGAAATGAGGAGAAAACCATGACTTTTATCTCAATAGCAGATGCCATAAAAAAAGGACACGGTGAAGTGAAGATACGTGGATGGGTTTACCGCGAGAGAAAAAGCAACAAAATGGCATTCATAGTTGTCCGCGACTCGAGCAATATTATTCAGTGTGTAATTGATCGCGACAAAGTCGCGGAGAACGTGTGGAAAGATGCGGACAAGATACTCATCGAGTCTTCCGTTGAAATCGAAGGCGAGATACACGAGGACAAGAGAGCGCCTACTGGATACGAAGTAAAGGTAAAAAATATGAAAGTCGTGCATTTTGCTGACGTATTTCCGATAAACAAGGACCAGTCGACTGAGTTTCTCTTAGATAAACGTCATCTGTGGATACGCTCGCGAAAACTCACATCAGTCATGAAAATCCGTTCGACAGTTTTCGGCGCGATAGACGAGTTTTATCGGGCCAGAGGCTTCTATGAATTTGCGCCGCCAGTTCTGACTCCGGCTGCGTGCGAGGGCGGTTCAACACTTTTCGAGGTAAAATATTTCGATGACACTGCTTACCTGACACAATCGTGGCAGCTTTACGCGGAAGCGGCTATCTTCTCTTTGGAGAAAATATACTGCAACTCACCTTGTTTTCGCGCAGAGAAAAGTAAAACCAGCCGTCATCTTGCCGAGTTCTACATGAGCGAAATGGAGATAGCGTGGGGACATCTGGATGACGTAATAAAATACGGCGAAGAGCTTGTTGAGTTCATAGTAAAGAAAGTAATCGAGCAGAACACAGATGATTTAAAAATACTCGGAAGAGATATTCAAAAGCTGGAAAAAATAAAAGCGCCTTTCCACAGGATGACTTACACTGAAGCGCTAGAGTACTTAAAGAAAAAAGGAATGCATGCCCCGTGGGGCAAGGATTTGAGAACGAATGAAGAGGACGAGCTCACCAAGGATCTTGATAAGCCGCTCATAGTTACACATTATCCAAAGGAAATAATGGCGTTCTATAAACCGGCTGATCCCAAAGACCCGAAAGTCGCGCTGAACTTCGACATGCTCGCGCCTGAAAGCTACGGCGAAATAATCGGCGGATCCGAAAGGAGCACGGATATCGAGGACATGATTTCCGGATTAAAGAAGCAGGGCGATAACCCGGAGAACTACGACTGGTATTTTGATTCAAGACGTTATGGCTCTGTGCCGCATTCTGGTTACGGTCTCGGCGTCGAGCGTGTTGTCTCATGGCTGTGCGGACTGGACAACATAAAGGATGCCATACCTTTCCCAAGGACGATGCTCAGAAAGAACCCTTAAATAAATTCTGATTATCTTAGCCCAATGAGATGGAAGGCAGTTGCACTGGCTCTTGGGCTTGTTCTCAGTGATGGAATAACGACGGAGAGGCCGTTGCAGGATTACGTCGCGCAGAATGTAGCGTCAATCGCAAAAAGACAGGAAGAAGAACTTGGCATGAAATATAAGCGACTTCCAATCGTCCAGTTCGCCAGTCTACGAAACGCCGCTACAGGATACTCCGTGGAGGGTGCTTACGACTGGAATACAAAGATAATCACGCTCGATCCTGATGTCCTCGCAACTCCCGATGACCTGTTGAAAAGACTCACTAATCACTTCA
>CAYITT010000147.1:0-2636 GCA_964366275.1 uncultured archaeon | reverse complement strand
ATAGTCTTGATATCAATAATTGGCGGACTCTGGATATTCCATAAAAAAGAGGATCCGAACAATTTCCTTATACCCATAACCACTTCTTTGGCGGATGTAGGAAGCCTTTTCATATTCTCACTGCTTGTGCAGTTGTTGTTCTAAGATGACTGAAAGAATGTTAAAAGAGAAAAAGCGCTTTACTATGCTTTCTGGTTCTTGACGAGCCAGTATACAAGGTAAAGAGCCGACAGAGCCACTAGGGCGTAAACAATTTGTGCGAGGATGGGAATTGACCCGAAGATTGCACTAACGAGGTTCAGGCTGAGGAATTCATTCAAACCCCAGTTGAGGCCGCCGATAATGGTCAGGACAAAAGCCACCCAGTCTATAGGCGATAGTTTCATTTTTTTGCACCTAAATATAATTGATTTGCCCGGTATAAATACCTTATTTATTAACCTACCTATCCCTTTCTTTTAGAAAAAGAAAGGTCTGTGGTTCATCCCAAAGAAAAATAAGACCTGTATTACGCTGTCTTGACAACGACCGTGTCGCTGATTATGTTGAAAAGGCGCTGTTTCTTGCCAGGTCTTGCCAGAACCCCTATCAAAAAGTCTAACGGCAGCAGGAAAGCTTTTCCGAAAGCGCTCACGGCAGCGTTCGCCAAATCAGCATCTCTCCCGTTTATCTTTACAAGCTTCAGTCCAAGCGCTTTCTTTCCTATGCTCTGGCGACCGTCGCTGTCTGTCAGCGTCCAGTAAATGAAAACAACGGCAGCACTGGTCAAAGACTGTACGACATCAGCGTCAATTATTCCAAGATTCGCCCGCGGAAACAGCGCAAAGAGCACGACTCCCAAAACTATGGTATCAATAACCCAGGCCCAGAATCTCGGCCACCAGGATTGCACCGGCGTTACGGAAACTTTCGTTAGAAGTGTTTTCTTTCTTGGTGATCTTGAAACCTTCCGGATTGCCTTTGCCATAGAACTATTTTCTTTTGGGCTTACTTAAAGTTTTTACGCAGTTTTTTATGATGAAAATCAACATACAAAGAGCCGACGAACGCGGAAAAGGCGAATACGAATGGCTTCACACAAGATACAGCTTCTCTTTCGCCAACTATCACAACCCGAAACGCATGGGCTTTGGAAAGCTGCGGGTGCTTAACGACGACATAATCGAGCCCGGAAAAGGTTTCGGCGAACATGAACATGATAACATGGAAATCGTGACAATCGTCCTTGAAGGCGCGCTTGAGCACAAGGACAGCACAGGCGGTCAGGGAATCATAAAGGCAGGCGAAGTCCAGCGGATGTCTGCAGGCACCGGGGTTACACATAGTGAATTCAACGCTTCCAGAGAGAAGGTCCACCTCTTCCAGATATGGATCGATGCAAATAGCGAGAGAGAACCGGGCTACGAGCAAAAAACAGTTGTTCTTCAAAAAAATAAGTTCGTAAAAATTGTCTCAAACAACGACAACAAAGCATTGTCTATAGGCCAGGACGCTGAGTTTCTCATAGGCGAGTTGGATAAGGGTAAACATATTGATTTTTCATTCAAGAAAGGCCACGGGCTTTATCTTTTTGTCATAGAAGGCGCTGTTGCGATAGGTGATCACAGATTGGACAAAGCCGACGCTGCCGAAATTTCCGACACAAGTTGGGTAAGAATACTTCCCAAGGCCGCTGCCAAAGTATTGTTGATCACAGTCCCGATGCAATAATGTTAACGACAGTTAGCCGGATAGATAATAGATTTCTTTTTGGCTTAAGGGTTTTTCTTTCTAAAAGAAGTTTAGGAGAAGAACTTTCTCAACGCAGGATTCATGTCTTCGACGTATCGCGAAGCTATGTTCTCGTACAGGTTGTAGATAATCATCACCGTAAGCAAAATACCTGTTCCGCTTCCTAAAGCACCCGTGAAGTCAGCTAATGCGGCAAGCGTTCCGATAAATATACCGCTGATTATCGTTACTGTTGGTATGTATCTTTCCAGGACCTCCGTCACCACTCGCGGATCGCGACGGAAACCAGGTATCTGCATGCCAAGACCTTCTATTTGTTCTGCAACCGAATGCGAATCCATGCCGCTGGTTGAGACCCAGAAGATGGCAAAAACGACTGAGCCGCCGACAAGTATCAGCAGGTAGACTATCGCTCGCAGTGCTTCCTCGCCGCCGGGCAGCCCTACAGTAAAGTATGACGTGACAAAAGCGAGCAGTATACTAACCAGAACAGATGCCAGAACAACCTTTGTCGGGTTCTTGTATTTCAGATAGTAAGCCCCGAAAGCCGTGAGGAAGACAACGGTAAGTATTGTCAAAAAGAATATTTGTATCGGTAGACCGGTAGGCGCCTGGAAAAACAGTGCCGCACCACTTATTGCGATGCCGCTTGCGTCGAAGCATCCGAGCACACCGCAGGTGAGCCCTTCCTCGGTAGCTTTCGCGGTTATGTGCCCGATTAGCTGTAAATTCGCAAGCAAAGCCGCAACAAGTATGACTGGAATATTACTCGTGTACAGCAGGTTGAGCGGCCAGCGTCTCGAGAATCCTCTTATTGATCCGAAAGCCAGTGGTATTTCCACCTTTATTGCCTGTACGTAAACTACAATCAGGAAAACTATTATTGTCGAGAAGATGGGCAGAAG
>CAYITT010000146.1:0-2641 GCA_964366275.1 uncultured archaeon | reverse complement strand
AGGCTGCTCGCCCACAGCAAGTCTTACTTCTATCGGGCTGACAGTAATCTTCGTATCACAGTTTATGAAGAAGTCACTTTGATTAAGACCGGTTATGCCACTGTCCTGACCGCCCTGTTTTGTCGCGCGCACGTACAAAGTATTGTAGGAATCGCACTGGAACTGGGTGCTGGAGACATGTTTTAGTTCCGGTATGTATGCATTGTCGAAACCGCTCCACTGGGCACGTGTAGGCGGGGTGGTCTCCCAGTTCTCGTAGGGCTCAAAACTATACTCAACCTTACAGTTAACGTCCTTGCATTCATTTGCAGTTAGCTGCGTGACTATTATCGGCGTGGCCTGGAATGTTATCGGCATGAGTTTTGTGAAGTTCGGCACACCACTGTTGTCAGAAGTTGGCGGCACGACGCCGTTTATCAGGCTTGGATATTTGACTTCAACTTTTATCTGCGAGTTGCTGACAGTATAACTTGCAGAGTCGGATCCGCCCAATCCCGACATATTATCAGAAGCATTTACATCGAACATGGATTTTATCTCACGTGTATCAACATCAAACACCACGTATTTGTTTATCTGGTAAAAGCGTGAGTCAACCGTAAGTGACACAGGTTCTGCAGGTATCACTAGAAAGTTGCTCAAGAATTGCTGCGGAGTCATATCTATTTTCTTTAGATAGTCCATCTCGTTCTGCGTGCCCTTGTCGACAATTATGCTCAGAGTGTTCGCATCTATGTCACAGTCCCTTGTCATGAAGTCAGGGTCATTTATGTCTCTTAGGAAACAGTACAATCTGGCAGTTACCATTTCGCCTGAAAGAACAGTAGGCGCGTCAAATCTTATAACGACTTTTGCTTCCTCTTCTATATTGGTGCATCCGGCTTCTCCCCCTTTGCACGGTGACATGTAGACGCGTACCACACGCGTCCCGCTGGTCGGATTGCCCAGTATATCCGTAGCGCGATAGTTGACATCATACTGCCCCGTTTCTGTTATTGCCGGCGGCTGGGTAGGATCATAAATTATGCTGGCCGGCGCGTTTATGCCGTATATCATGTTCTGACAAACAGGCTTGGTCTCTCCGTCTTTGCATTGGAAGCCGATGATAAGAGGGGATTTGTACACTTTGTTGGTGATGCAGATCTGCCCGTTGCATATAACATTTATGACAGGGCCTGTTTTGTCTATGACAAATTCTCCAATTTTTTCCTGCGGGCAGTTATCGCCCTGGGCATTCACATGTATTTTTACTCTGGCAGGTCCGTCTACATGGGACGTCAAAACAACGAAGCTGTAAGTATATGTGTTTCCGTTCTGGGAAACAAGACTGGCCGGGAATTCATCAGTCCCGCCGGTTTTGTATCCAGGCGTGACAGTTACCGTCGGGGTTCCAGCAAGAGCCGTGCTGGTTGTGAATCTTATCGTCACTTCGCCGCTATTTATCATCGTAGGATTTATTGAATCAATCGCAACTGTCGGCGGCGACTGGCATCCATCTACGACACACAACGGATACATGTCACCCTGCGTTTCTGGCTCATTCATTGCGCCCGGCGTGTCTTTTGCCCTACACGTTGCAACGACTCCTGTTCCAGTCGGCTGTGTTATTGTCAGTTGTTTTGTAAAGGTTGTGCCGCTTGTGTATGTCATCGGAGCATTATCATAATATATCCAGTTTCTTGTATCAAAACAGTCATTGGCAGTACACTCCCCAGCCCATACGTACGATTTTAGGGTAGAAGACGGCTCCTCAATGTCCTCTGCGTTACAGCTGAGCGTTATGGTGCCGCCCGTTATGCACTGGCCCGAGTAAGATATTGGCTGCGTCACGTTCGGAGGAGTGTCAACAGCAAAAGGCCCGCCCACGATGCTCTGCAGTCCGAGATTGTCCGTCGCGACAACAGAATAAGTGTAGCCGCCGTATGGTGGGGTAAAACTATAATTGCAATACTGCGCAAGGCATGTCTCTACCGGGTTTCCGTTTATTTCTATGATGGTGCTCGCTATACCGCTGCCGTCATCGCCCGACAGTGCAGTTATCTCGACTTTGGTTCCCGGAAGTATGTAAGGCTCGTCAGGTTTTATGTCAGCAAAGACGTAGGGCAGCGAAGCGTCAACAACCGCCGATACGCCAAGAACATCGTAGGATGTTATTCCGTCCGTATCAAGAAGATAACAATAAACTACGTGAGTACCGTCACTTGTCCACGGCGCGTTAAACTTGCAGGTCGGGTCTGATATGGCAAATCCTGAGACGCATAAATCAGACGCACCTCTGGACGAGCCACAGTGCAGCTGAACCTGTTGGCCTCCGGCATCGTAACCGACTCCCGCCATGTTTACAGAGCCGCCCGGACTTACATAATTTTTGTACTGACCCTGAATAATCAAGTCGGTTAGAACCGGTCTCTGACTAGGCGAACATATGTCCGGTCCCGGGATGGCAAGACATCCGAACGGGCATGTTATATCATTATAGATATCAACACATCCGCCGTCAACACAGTATCCGCCGGTGTAATCCCTCAGCGTGTCGGCATTGATACAGGCATCGTCTTTGGCATTGCATACAACTCCATCGCAGCCTACGGTCGATTCGTAGCGTATCTTTTGAATTTTCGGCGGCTCTGTGTTATTGGCG
>CAYITT010000145.1:0-2662 GCA_964366275.1 uncultured archaeon | reverse complement strand
ATCTACTGTCGACATATGGGGTACACTCGTTGTACGTGATACATCGACATCAGCACAGCCTTCAGTAGAAGTTTCGTACCCAGACACACAGAGAATAGCATCGGCGTTCGTCTTGGCAAAGGGCAGCACGACAGCATCATCTTCCGGAGCATCCGGAGGAGTGATCAAGTCGGCCACACCTATCAAGACGGCACTCGGTAAACTAGACTCTGAAGTTACATCTGCAGACAAGTCCACAAAGAACCTCATCTTGGTCGGCGGACCGTTCGTCAACACTCTCGTAGCAGAGCTGGCAGCGGCAGGCAAGACAAGAGACGTTCAGTGGTACAGGGACCAGGGATCTGGTACAGCACTTGTTGACCTCGTCACAGACGCGTTCGCGTCGGGCAAGTCAGCATTGGTTGTAGCAGGTTTCGAAGCTCCAGATACACGCGCAGCAACAAGCGCACTACAGAACTACGACGCCTACACGTGGGTTGGCGACAGAGCAGTTCTGAAGAACGGCGTAATTGCTTCAGTGTAAGCCAAGCAGAACCGAAAAGAACAAGAAAATTTTTTATTTTTTCTTTCCTTTTTCTATTAATTTTTCTAAATTTTTCTATAAATACAAAATCATACAATTAATCTCAGATGTTCGAAGAGATACAGACGTTCATATCTGAGCACTTTTCTTCTGTTAGCATTGATAATGGGATTACCGCGGCGCAACCGCTGGCTATTTTCGTTATTGGTATGGTAATTTATGCAGTCTTCATTTACCGGTTCTACAAGTTTGTCGCCGGACGCGACGTCTTCAAGCCCCTGCCTGAAGAATTTCCGCTCTGGAAGAAACTTCTGCATGTAGTCCAGTTTACGCTCTTTTACCCATTGCTTGCATTTCTCTGGTTCCTTGTGATTTCTATATTGCTGGCATCGCTGTCAGAGGCCATATCAATAAACAACATATTTCTGGCTTCTATGGCCACTATCGCTACTATACGAGTTCTCGCTTACTATGACGAAGAACTTGCCAGGGAAGTAGCTAAACTGGTGCCACTTGCACTCCTGGGCGTGCTTCTGCTTGATTTGACGAGGTTGTCAATAGATGCGCCCTTTACAGTTCTATATATGTTGCCCACCGTCGCGGACACGCTTCTTTACTACTTCCTTTTTGTCATACTGCTTGAGTTCGCGTTGCGGGCAGTAACATGGCCGATAAGGCACAAGAAGTTCATTTTCAAGAACTGGAAAACCCGAAAAAAAGATAACAGCGAGTAGTTTAGAGCACTTCTTTAACCCCTTTTAACTCTTCTGACTAACATTTTTCAATGACCTACTGGACAAAATCTCCCGGCACTGGCGGTAAAATCAAGAGCGAAGAAGACTTTTTAGTGGACGAAGTCCCGATGAAGAAGTTTTTAGTGAAGTTCCAGAGAACTTCTTCTGGAGTTTCGCCTGTAAGCGGTCCCTATTTCCTTTACCTTTTGAAAAAGAAAGGAAGAACAACAAAGGATGCCCTGGTATCTATAGCAAAGAAATTGGACATCAATAAGAATGATATTGGTTATGCGGGACTCAAGGACAAATTTGCAACAACTAGTCAATATATTACATTAAAGAAAAAAGTTGAGGGATTTAAGACGAATGATCTGGAACTTTCTCTTACGTCTCCTTGTGGCAACATGATGTCTATTGGCGAGCTGGAAGGCAACAAGTTCACTATTACTTTACATGGATGCAAAAACCCAAAGAATGTTGAAAAGACATCCAAAGAATTACAAAAACGTGGAATGCCTAACTATTTCGGTCCTCAGCGCTTTGGGGTTAACAAGGATAACCATAAGATAGGAAGAATGCTGCTGAAACGTGATGACAAAGCGTTATCTAGGATAAACAAAAATTACAAGAAAAAATACACTTCCCTTAAAAGCATTGACAAGAAAGTGCTGAAATTTTTCATTCACGCATATCAGTCTTTTGTGTTCAACCGCGTTCTTGACGAATACGTAAAGAAAAACACTAAACCATGGTATGAAAGTTTCCCCATAGCCGGGTTTGATACAAAACTCAAGAGCGATTTTGCTGGCAAAGAGACGAAACGAATCCTTGAAGCCGATGGATTAACTCCAGAAAGTTTCAGAATAAATGAGCTTGGATTGACTTGCGTTGGTTCTGTACGCTCTGCTTTCGTAGACGTTAAGAACATTAGATGTGAAATAAGTAAGAACATAAGGTTGAGCAAAGCTCAACCGATGTTGGTTTTGAATACAAAACCAAACATTATAGTCCTAGAATTTGAGCTGCCAAAGGGCTCGTACGCGACTGTATTGATAAGAGAGGTTGTTAAAGATGGACGTATCTGAAATAATGGTATATGTAATGTCTTTCATCTCATTATTCGTATCCATATTCTGGTTTTTGATTTACTTCTCGAACAGCGATAAAAGAAGGACAGTCAGTGCTTTGCCGCAAATGACCATCATGGTTCCTGCATATAACGAGGAAAAAACAATCAAAGCATGCCTGATGTCATTGCTGAAACAGAACTATCATGGTCTCAAAATAATAGTCATTGACGACGGATCGACAGACAAGACAGGAGCCATAGTTAAGCAACTTGCAAAAAAGAATCGTAACATAAGATACCTGAAGAAAAAACAGGCCGGAAAAGCAGCAGCTCTTA
>CAYITT010000144.1:0-2671 GCA_964366275.1 uncultured archaeon | reverse complement strand
CGAGAAGAAATGGACGGCCATCGCAGTTTTACGGGCAATACCATTCTTTCCCATAGCGCTTACTTCGCTGACGTCCGGTGTGCTGCGACTTGACTGGAAAAAATATGGAATTGCAACTTTCATCGGTTCCGTTCCCAGAACATTTATCCTCGGATTTGCCGGCTGGTATTTCGGCTCTGCCTACGCCTCGATAGCGGAAAATCTGAATGTCATTGAAAATATAGTACTTGCAGCGGTTGTTTTAGCAATTCTTTTTGTATTATACAAAAATCGCCACCATGTGACGAGTTTCACAAATATGATAAGAGGCAAAAAAGCATCTACCTCTTGATCTGCTGTCCCTTGATTATCCTGTCTAGAATCTCTTGCGACTCTTTGTCGACATAATTTTCGTCGAAACTCGCAGTCAGCGCTTTCAGGTCGTATACCTTTTTGCTGCGTTCGTTCCTAAGGTACTGTATCTTGGTCTCTAATTTCTCGAGCAACGCGTCTATTATGTTTATCTCTGCTTCGAGTCGTTTTATTTCATGCCTCATGGCTTCTTCTAATTTCATGTGAATCGCCAAGGCGTTCAGAATACGTGGCGAACTTGATTCGCCTGTACAGGTTAAGCAAGCTTAACCACGAGAGCCTTCATTACACCCTATATAACACTAGAACTCGGAAGTTCTTAAAGTTAAACCAAGACTGGTTTCACTTAGTTCGCAAGGATATAGTATTGTATTACTTCCTTGCAGAACTATAGGTTTTTAATCATGTACGTTCCGTCAAAAGAATAGTCAAGTTTCCTGTAGTATTCGCGCACGCCGATACCGCTTGTTACGGTAATCTTTTCCTTGCCGCTCTCTTTTGCTATTCTTTCAGCTTCTGTCATAAGTTTTTTCCCTATGCCTGTATGCTGCCAGCCGCTACTGAATGACGCCTTTGGCGTCTTTTTTTCTGCGTCTTTTTCTTCGTCTATGGGCACCACCGACCCGTAAACATGCAATTCACGAATTCTTGCTATGTTTGAGTTGTCTAGTCTGAGCCTTAGGAAACCGATCAGCGATCCCTCGCCCTCGTAGCTGAGGAAAATTTCCCTGCCTTCTGAAGCATTATAATCGATTCTTTTCAGTGAAATTTCGTTCGGATGTATTCCAGTGTGTTCTACTTCCCTGCATCTGATGCACTTGCAAGATGCACCGGCAATTTTTGCTAACTGCCGCAGGTTTGTTGTCTTCGCGCCAGCTTCCGGCGTATGTTCCGATATATCGCGCATAATCCGTTTTATTCGTACGTATTCAGGCACGAGTTTCTTTAGTTCTATGAGCAGTTTAATCATCTGTTCTTCTGTCAGCGGCGTATATTTTCCTTCTTTCCACATCTGATGTAGCTCTGTCCCGTGTATTACAAGTGTCGGGTATATCTTCAGCTCATCTGGCGTATAATCGGGCGTGAAAAGCTCCTTGAACATTGCCAATTCTTTAGCTTCGTCAATCTTTCCCATTAACCCTGTGAGCCCGGGCATCCAGTGAGCGCAAACTTTCAGCCCATTTTCCTTTAGACGTTTTATCGCCTCTACGTTTGCCAAGGTGTCGTGTCCGCGTTTTGTTCTCTCAAGGAGATCGTTATCGATTGCCTGGACTCCTATCTCCACTCGTGTGCAGCCCATTTTCAGCATATGATTGATTTGCGTTTGACTGCAGTAGTCTGCGCGCGTCTCTATTGTCAGGCCGATGCAGCGGTTATTTGCTTTTTCGTTTTTCAATTGCGCAGCATCAAGCGATTCGCTTTCTGATTGGTTAAAACCGTCCAAACAACGTTTTACAAATTCTTCCTGAAACTTGTAGTCCGTGGCAATGAAAGTGCCGCCCATTATTATAAGTTCGCATTTGTCCGTGGAATGTCCTATCACGTTCAGTTGCTTTATCCTGTTTGTAACCTGAAGAAACGGATCGTAATTATTTCGGATAGCACGAAGCGTTGTTGGTTCTACGCCTGTGTAGCTTTTCGGAGAATTCTCTCCCTGCGGGCAGTATACGCATCTCGCCGGACAGCTGTTTGCGTGCGAAGCATATTTCCACATGACTGCTATGTTGGCTACGCCCGAGGCCGTGCGCACGTTTTTTATCTGCAGAAGTTTTTTGATTTTTCCATAGTCAGCGTCTTTTCTGTCGAGTAGTTCGAGTATCTGGGAATTTTTTATAAGATCGCCCTGAGCAAGCCTTATCTTACGTACTTCGAGCTGTTCAGCATTTAGAATTTTCCCTTCTCTTATCTCCTTCAGGAGCAATTCAGCTGTTTGCATACAAAGAGTTGTGATAAAATGTTTTTAAACTGTCAGATTCTGTTAAGCTGGGATTTCACAAATGCCGCAAGCTTTCTTGTGTGCTCTATAACTTTTGCAGCTTCTTCTGGACGTATATCTTTCCCATAGTAATTTACAGCATTCCTTACTTTTCTTATGTCGTCAAATTCGTCGCCTTTGTTGCTCTGCTTCAAAATTTCTTTGAGAAAAGCTGTATAGCACTCATGGTTGTATATCTTGTATCCATTTTTCAATGCAATCGCTTCAAGCAGTTCCCTAAGGGCATCGTAAGCCAATGAAAGCTTTGACACTGCAGTTATGTTGCTCATCTCAAGTTTTGCTTCCGACAGAAGTTTATTTTCACTCGTTTTTTTAAGAGAGATA
>CAYITT010000143.1:0-2689 GCA_964366275.1 uncultured archaeon | reverse complement strand
GTACTGGACTTCCCATCCAGGCCCTGTCTGGCCTTGGCTAATCCATACTTCACAGATAGCGGAGCAGCATTGTCTTTTAGACAAAAGTAAGACTAAAGCAAAATTTGATTATTACCCGTGTATAACGCCTTACCATGCAGGCAAATCAAAAACGTATCCTGTCAAGGACAAGGATGTCGTAACAATCAGCGGTTTTACGTTCAAAGCAATCAAAACCGACCACTACGATCCGTGTGTTGGCTACAGAATAACTGGTGAAGGGTTAGACATCGGATACATTGCAGACGGGGCGTATTACAAAGGACTGGAGAAGCAGTTTGAAGGTTGCACAATACTCCTGGCGAATGCAATAGTACCGAAGGGCCAGGAAGTAGAACGCAAATATCTTACGGTTGACGACGTAATAACTATCCTGAAAGCAATGCAAACAAAACCGAAACTACTAGTGCTGTCTCATATAAGCGGATGGATGTTACGAGCTAATCTCTACAAGCAGATCAAGATAATCCAGGACGCGACAAAAGTCAAGGTCATCAGCGCGGAAGATTTCATGACACTTGACCTGAAAACTCTCCAGACGTCGTCAATTGCTCCGAAAAAATAGCTTTTAAGTATTGCCGGGCAGTATTATTTCTATGCAAGGGCTTCACATACAACCGGTTGTTGTAGTAGTTTAGCCTTAGGTATGCTTGGACATACCCTGCTTCTTTTTACACCCGTAAAACGTACAGCAGGGGCAAACCTAGGATGATATTATGGAAAGCAAGATAAAAGAAAAGAACTGGTCAAAGGACATGGAGAAACCTATCTATGAAGAGTGGAAATCTTCTCACGCTTACAGGTTTGTCGACAAAGGAAACGTCTACAGCATCGACACTCCTCCTCCTTACGTGAATACACCAGTACATGTAGGTCACGCAGCTACTTACAGTATAATGGATATGTTCGCGCGCTTCCAGAGGATGACAGGAAAAAGCGTTTTATTTCCGCTTGGGTTGGATAGGAACGGTCTTCCGATAGAAATGGCCACGGAAAAGAAGTTCGGCATCTCATTTGCGAAGATGAAAAGGGAGGATTTTATCGCCAAGTGCAAGCAGCTGCTGGAAGAATCGAGCTCTGAATCGATAGACTCATTTCTGAGGTTAGGTATCAGCTTCAACTCCTGGAAACTCGGGAAAGAAGTAGGCGATATTTACTACACGGATTCGCCCGAATATAGGACGCTCACGCAGGCGACGTTCATCGACATGTGGAACAAAGGTCTCATCTACGAGGACGAGCGCATCAACAACTACTGCCCCGGCTGCAGGACAACAATAGCGGATGCGGAAATAGATTACGCCGACCTGCCTTCGACATTCAATGACATAATTTTCAAAGTGAAGGAAACAGGTGAGGAAATGATAATCGCGACTACTAGACCGGAACTGCTATGCACCTGCGCGATGGTGATATTCAACCCCGAAGATTCGCGATACAGGCATCTGGAAGGCAAGCACGCCGTCACACCGCTTTTCCATAAGGAAGTTCCGATCAGGTCGCATCCCTACGCGGATATGGAAAAAGGTACCGGCCTGATGATGATGTGCTCCATGGGCGACCAGACCGACATAAGATTCTTCCGCGAGATGGGTCTGGAGCCGATAATCGCCATAGGCACCGACGGAAAAATGAACCGGCACGCGGGATTCCTGGAAGGCATGTCCATCAAAGAAGCGAAAGAACAAATAATCGAGAAGCTGAAGGAAGCATCGCTATTAACAAAGCAGAGGCACCTTTCCCACAGGACGCCCATATGCGAGCGGTCGAAGCACCCGATAGAATTCATAGCCATGCCGGAATTTTACGTAAAGCAGGTTGATTTCAAGGATGACATGAAAGACATATCCAATAAGATTAATTTTTTCGCGCCTCGCAGTAAGCAGATATTAACAGACTGGATTGATTCCGTGAGCATAGACTGGCCGGTATCAAGGAGGCGCTATTACGCGACGGAAATACCACTGTGGCACTGTTCTTGCGGTTCCGTCGTTTTAGGCGAGAAGGGAAAATACGTCCAACCGTGGAAAGAAAAAGCGCCTCATAAATGCAACAAGTGCGGGTCTTCCGAACTAATCGGCGAGACAAGAGTTCTGGATACATGGTTCGACTCGGCAAACAGCCCGCTGTACATTCTCAAGTACGGCACGGAATTCTTTGATAAAAATAACCACGATATATTGAGACCTCAAGGCAGAGAGATAATAAGGACATGGTTATACTACACTCTGCTGAAAGCAAAACTGCTGACAGGCAAGCCCATCTTTGCAAATGCCTGGATACATTATCACATAGTCGACGAAAAGGGCAAGAAGATGTCCAAGAGCGTCGGGAACGTCATCGACCCGCACGACATAATAGAAAAATTCGGCGCGGAGCCGTTCCGCCTCTGGTGCGCCGTCGAAGGCAACATAACGGAAGGCGACCTGAAATGCTCCTATGAGCGGATAGAAGGCGCGGGAAAAACGCTTACAAAATTATGGAATGTGGCGAAGTTCATAACAATGTTCCCTGATTCCAAGAAAGGAGAGTTAACGCCGCTGGACGAATGGATTTTGAGTGAGTTAGACGCACTGGTCGATTTCTCGAGGGACCACTACGAAAGTTATGATTTTCACAACCCTGCGGCGCAAATAAAGCATTTCATATG
>CAYITT010000142.1:0-2712 GCA_964366275.1 uncultured archaeon | reverse complement strand
TCAAGAATTATACCTATGTGGTTTGGCATCATTAGAAACTACCTCTTTTTATTTAGGATTGTACTATTAAAAAGGTTTTAGGTTAAAACTATTAAAGTGTTGTAAATGTTTGAAATAATCATCGTTTTGGCCGTTTTAGCCTCAATTATTTCCGGTATATGGGATCTCTTTACTACCGAGGTTCCAGACCAGATACCATACGCAATGGTAGGGTCAGGCATTTTATACTGGGCTTACAACTGGCTGTCCACTGGAAATATCCAGCTCTTCTCAATCTCGTTATTTACAGGCACGTTACTTCTTGGACTAGGATTGTTAATGTACAAGAAAGGCCAGTGGGGAGCCGCGGACGCGTGGGTTCTTGCAGGAATAGCGTATATGATACCTGTCTATAACGGTTCCGTATTCATTTTACCTTATTTGATGAATTTTGTCTTTGTGGCGCTCGGCTACGTGATTCTTTATGCATTGCTTGTCGGGTTCCAGAACAGGGCAATAGTAGCAAATGGCCTGAAGAAAGACTTGAATAAAAACTCAAAGATATTGACTTTGCCGCCTGTGGCCATTTTTATTGCCCTCGTCATTGCTTCCGCGTACAATTCCTCGGCACTAAACTATTGGTTTGCCGCCCCGTTTTCTCTGGTTATACTCGTGTTGTGGAGATACGCAAAAGTCATTGAAAACACCGTGTTCACCAAGAAGATAAGCACTAAAAAACTAAGAACTGGTGATGTTCTGGAGAAAAATATCTGGATCGGTCTGACATCCAAGGAAATAAAGCGTCTGAAAACCAGCAAAAAATATGTAACCGTAAAAGACGGGATTCGTTTCGTGCCTGTGTTTACAATAACACTGCTGCTGACACTGCTGGGGTTTAACTTGTTTTTAATGATTTTCGGCTAAGTGTTTCTAATGCTCATTACACTACCGTACAAAGTGCTTGTAGACAAGGACGTTACAGGAAAGGTCGCCGGCACGCTGGAAAGCATGAATTTCGGGAAGAACTGCGCTATAATATGCAGTTCCCATATACAAGGGGTCTGCAGCAATATTGTAAGTGAAATAAGTTCTTCTTTTGAGATTGACTTTGTCGAGCCGTCCTCAAACGAAAGCACTCACCTGAAAGAACTTGCGAAAAACCTGAGCTCCACAGATTTCGTCATAGGCATAGGCGGCGGCCGGTCCCTTGATTCTGCAAAATATATGGCTCATCTTGCATCTAAGCCGTGGGTTGCAATACCAACAATATTGAGCAACGACGGTATGCTTTCGTCGCGAGCTGTGCTTGACGACAATGGAAGCAAGATCTCAACGACAGCGCAGGAACCTTCTGCAATAATAGCCGACCTGGGAACAATAAAAAAAGCCGACTATCGATATCTCGCAGCCGGACTTGGCGATCTTATTTCTAACTTCTCAGCTGTCGAAGACTGGAAACTTGCGGCCAAAGCCGGCAAAGAAGACTACCATGAATTCATGGCGAGGCTTTCTCTGCTTTCAGCAGAAGCCGCTATTTCGCACATAAAGGAAATACGCAACAAGGACTATCATGGACTGGAAATATTATTCTGGTCTCTGGTTTCATCGGGCTTTGCGATGAACATTTATGGGTCATCCCGTCCATGTTCCGGGAGTGAACATAATATTTCCCACGCGCTTGACAGGCTTGGCTCCACCGCATTGCACGGTGAACAGGCAGCACTATGCACAATTATTTCTACTCATCTTCAGGGCGGCGACTGGGGAAAAATAAAATCCATGCTCGAGGAAGCAAAACTGCCGACAACCGCCGAAGAGACTGGCATTAAGAGAGAAAATGTGATAGAAGCACTTACCATTGCCAAGAGCGTGCGCAACAGATACAGCATACTTGATTCAATTGTAATAACAAAACAATCGGCCGAGCGCGTTCTGAAAGAAACAGGAATAATTTAATATTCGTGTATTACATCTATTATCGATTTTAGTTTTGTAACATCATTCTCTATCTGCGTGCCAGTGTCGATTATATCGGCGCCCGCGTCAAGAAGCTCTTTGCAGGCGTCCGGCGTCCTTATGCCTCCGCCCACTATCAGCGGAATATCAACCGCGTCTTTTACCATTTTTACCATTTTTGCAGGCACGTGCGTAGGTGCGCCGGATCCCGCTTCCAGATAAACTAACTTCATTCCGAAATGTTGCGCAGCAAGCGCGTACTCAACAGCTTTCTCCGGTTCGTTGTGTTTTATCGGCTTTGCGCTGCTGACCTGTCCTGCTTTCATGCCCGGTTCGACTATAAGATACGCCATCGGTATCGATTCTATGCCAAGCTTTTTTATTATTGGCGCGCCTTTTGCCTGCGCGCCGACTATCCAGAAAGGATCTGTAGAATTCATGAGCGACATGAATAGTATCGCATCTGCGTGCCTTGTTATTCCGTTCAGCCCGCCCGGAAACAGGACGACAGGTTTCTCGCTTTTCTCTTTTATTTTTCTGACAAAATCGTCAAGAAACTTCTGGCCAACGTTTGTCGATCCGCCCACAAGAAACAAGTCTGTTCCATAATCGTCTACTGTCTTCACTATTTTTTCCAGTTTTGACAGCGGCATCTTGCTCTCGTCAGGATCCAGCAGCGAAAAGTGCATCCTTCCTTTTGCCAGTTTCTTTTCTATATAATCGATTACGTTCATTATTGTGATTTAGAAAATAAACTTAAATATACTTTGAAAGATT
>CAYITT010000141.1:0-2757 GCA_964366275.1 uncultured archaeon | reverse complement strand
TGGCAAAACAGTTTGGCTTGTTCCCGGGACAGATTGTTATAATGGTGCACTGCGGCTCGCGCGGATTCGGTCACCAGATCGGCACTGACTACCTGCGCATCTTCGAGGGCGCGATGGAAAAATACAACATAATCGTGAACGACAAAGAGCTCGCGTGCGCGCCTTTCCAGAGCAGTGAAGGCCAGGATTATTACAAGGCAATGGCATGCGCGGCTAATATGGCGTTTGCAAACCGCCAGGTTATAATGCACAGGATAAGAGAAACGTTCGCAAAAACATTCAAGAAATCAGCAGAAGATTTAGAAATGCATCTCGTTTACGACGTTGCCCATAACGTGGCAAAGATAGAAGAGCACACAGTCGGCAACAAAAAGAAAAAACTTCTTGTGCATCGAAAAGGTTCAACACGCGCATTCCCTCCTGGCCATCCGGAGCTTAACAGCCTTTACAAAAAGACTGGCCAGCCTGTTATTCTCGGCGGCTCAATGGAGACGGGATCTTTCCTTTTAGTGGGCACTGAAAAATCGATGAGCGAGACGTTCGGCTCAACAGCCCACGGCTCAGGGCGAACTATGAGCAGGACTCAGGCGAAGCGCGAAATCCGCGGAGACACTTTACAGAAAGACATGGAAAAACGCGGGATTTATGTGCGCGCGACATCAATGTCAGGCCTCGCCGAAGAAGCGGGCAAAGCCTACAAAGATATAGATGATGTTATCCACGCAATCGCATCGGCCGGCATTTCAAAGCCCGTTGTCGGATTAAAGCCGATCGGCAACGTCAAGGGTTAAGTATACCAGAGAACAATATTTTCTGGATGGAAATTGAATTCGGGATCCTTGCCGCGCTGGCTGCACTGGTGTTCTGGGGGTTCGGGGATTTTCTTATCGCGAAATCGACAAGGAAGTTCGGAGTCTGGGAAACTCTATTTGTAATAACCATCATCGGAACACTGATGCTGACTCCATTTGTTTACAATGACATTACCCAGCTTCTTTCGTTTGGCAACAACTCTTTCTTCCTGATGCTTGGCGTATCTGTAGTACTTCTGGTTGCTGCCCTGTTTGATTTTGAGGCTTTGAAGAAAGGTAAGATAGCTGTTGTTGAGCCTGTCATGGCTTTTGAGGTTCCGATATCTGCAATACTTGCATTTGTCGTCATAAATGAAGTTCTTGATTTCATAAGTGCCTTGCTTATTGCAGTCCTAATGGCGGGGCTTGTCATGGTTTCTCTTCGCAGTATTCATTTCTCGAAGAAAGTATGGCTGGAGAAAGGTGTCGTGCTGGCATTATTAGGCGCGCTTTTCATGGGTACATCCAACTTTCTCGTCGGGTTCGCGTCAAGAATAACAAACCCACTGCTTGCCAACTGGTTCATAGACGTATTTCTTGCTGTAGTGAGCCTTTTCTATCTTATACGAAACAAGAGGTTTGACAATCTCATGAAGGATATAGTAGAAAGTCCCAGACTGATACTTACAGTAAGCATATTTGACAATCTCGCATGGATATCTTTTGCAATAGCCGCGTCACTGGTGCCTGTTGCAATTGCAGTCGGCATCTCTGAAAGTTACATAGCCCTTTCGGCATTGCTTGGTATTTTGATAAATAAGGAAAAGTTGCTTCTTCACCAGAAAACCGGCCTGGTTGTTGCCATCACGAGCGCCGTCGCCATTGCATTTCTCTACGCCTGATTTCTAGGCAGCGTACAAAGCGACGCCAAGAATAGCTCCAATACCGTATCCTATCAACGCGGCTGCCATACCGATGACGGCCATCTCTATTCCTGACTTGAAGTTCTTGCCTGTGGTCAGTTTCCCTTTCATCCAGCCCGTCAGGAAAAGAACTATCATGGAAACAACGATAGCCGCGATTATTGCATCGCTGACAGGGAACAGTAAGAACGGCAGCAATGGCACCAGCGAGCCTATTGTCGCCGAGACGCCGACGATCACCGCATCTTTCACCGGATTCTTGTATTCCTCCGGATAGAGATGAAGCTCTTCTTCCATCATTGTCTTGAGCCATAATTGTTTGTCAGATATAATATGATTCACGATGGCGTCCAGTTCCGCGCCATTGAAACCCTTCTTTTCATATATCTCTCTTACTTCATCTGTCTCCTCTTTTGACATATGTTCAATTTCGTACAGTTCTCTTTCTTCCTCGCTCTTGTAGAAATCTTTGGCAGCTTTTGTGGAAGTATAAGCAACGGCTGCCATGCTTACGCTCTCGGCAAAGGTAGCGGCAAGACCCGCAATTATGACAATTCTTGAATCGCTCACAGCGGTAGCTACAGCAAGTATTACACCGAGAACATTGACAAGTCCGTCCTGGCCGCCAAGAATTATATCCCTTAACCGAAATCCTGTCTCCGTTGACTGGTGGTGTTCCATATGTCCGCGTGCCATAGTAATATGTAATTAGACTTTTCCCGTTTTTATAGTACCTAGACAGACACCAAAATGGTTAAATCTTCTGCGGAGATATATTTTTTATGATAGACTACGCAGCCTGGGAAGATGGACATCTTATGGAACAGATAGAAAGATGTGGCAATCCTATTGAGTTAAAGGAAATGAAAAAGGCAGGCATACTCCACGGCAACCATGTTGTCGTGCTACGCGCAGCCAGACGAATTGGCGAACCTGTTACAAGAGAGGAGTTTGAAAAGACACTTATACACGCAGTTGGTAAGTACGGCTGGTCGTTTGACGACGCAAGAACTCCTGTTGGCGGCCTTTACCAGTTTCTTCAT
>CAYITT010000140.1:0-2770 GCA_964366275.1 uncultured archaeon | reverse complement strand
GCGGCCGCGGCGCGAACATATGGATGAGAAGCGACGTTCCGATTCGATCAGGATTAGGTTCTTCCGGCGCGGCATTTGCATCGCTCATCGGCCTGTTCAATCACATGCGTGCCGAAAAAAGCATGACAAAGTATGAAATAGCCGAACTTGCCTACAAGCTTGAAAGAGAGGAATTAAAAATAGGCGGGGGTTATCAGGACCAGTACGCAACCGTTTTCGGCGGGATAAACTTTATCGAAATCAACGACAAAGGTGTGCGAGTCAATCCGCTTCGCATGAGAAAGGACCATATTCTTGAGCTTGAAAAACACCTTGTTCTTGTATACACAAAAGACAGGACAGTCAGCGGTGACATAATAGAAGAGGAGAAGAAAGGATACAAAGAAAAGAAGGACGTCGCAGAAGCGCTCGATAAGACAAAAGAGCTTGCATACGAAGTTAGATATGCCTTAATGAAGGGTGACTTTCTCCGCTTTGGCGAGATTCTCCACGAAGCATGGGAATCAAAAAAGAAGCATTCATCTCTGGTGTCAAACACTCATATCAACGACATTTATGATCTGGCGGTCAAAAACGGCGCTCTTGGAGGGAAGATATCTGGCGCTGGCGCTGGCGGTTTCATGTTTTTTTATTGCGAACCAAATAAAGAGCATAAAGTTATTTCGGCTCTCGAAGGTGCCGGTCTTCATCCGGTTTCATTTACATTCGATTTTGAAGGTCTCCAGACAGGGGAGCCTCAGATAGTACAGGGTGGTTTTTGGTGAGTTATCTCCAGGAAAAGATAGAACTTCATAAGAAAATGGTCGCGTCTCTTGATCTCAAATCAATAGAACTCATAGCAAATGTAATAATCGACTGCTATAGAAGTGGCGGGAAGTTGATAATTTTTGGAAACGGCGGCTCTGCCGCAGATGCGATGCATTTTGCAGCGGAATTCGAGGGTCAGTTGTCTTTCCGCGATAAGAACAGAAAACCGTTAAGCGCATTAACCCCCTACAATATATCGGCACTTACTGCAATAAGCAATGACTACGGCTATGACCAAAGCTTCGAGCGTTTTGTCAGGGCGAACGCCCAGAGGGGTGATGTCGTCATAGGTATATCCACAAGCGGCAATTCACCGAACGTTCTGCGTGCCATAGAAGAGGCGAAAAGATTCGGCACAACTACCATCGGCTTCACAGGCGGAAGTGGCGGGAAGTTGAAAGAATTTGCCGATATATCTCTGGTCGTGCCTGCATCAAATGTATCGATAATCCAGGAAGGCCACCTCATTTCTTACCACAGAATCGCCGCGTTAGTGATAAAAGAACTTTTCGGATATGACGCATTGGTGTGACTATGAACCGCGCGATTTTTCTTGATAGGGACGGGACCATCACAAAGAGTACTGATTTAATTACGAATACCAAAGACTTAGAGATGGAAGACAATGCAGCCGAAGGGATAAAATTATTCAACAAGCTTGGAATGAAAGTAATTGTTGTGACCAACCAGCCGCAGATCGCCAGAGGCATGTGCACCGAGGAAGATGTTCAGAAAATAAACGAAAAGATGATAAACGATCTGGCAAGACTGGGAGCAAAGATAGATCGTGTATACTACTGTCCGCATCATCCCGAGCATCACGCAGACGTGCCAGAACACGCAAAAAAATACAGGATCGTTTGCGAGTGCCGGAAACCGGAAGCCGGCATGATAAAAGAAGCTGCCCGTGATTTTTCTATAGACCTTTCAAGATCCTTTGCTATCGGAGACAGGACCGTGGACACGCTGGCCGGGAAAAACGCCGGCTGCAAAACAATTATAGTTAAAACAGGGTACGCAGGCCTTGATAAAAAACACGATGTAGTGGCAGACTACGAGGCAAAAGATCTGCTGGATGCAGCAAAACAGATAGCAATGGACAATGTTTCTGCGATAATACTAGTCGGTGGGAAAGGAGAGCGTCTCGGGGATCTGACAAAAGACGTGCCGAAGCCCCTTATACCTGTCGGTGGGAAACCGGTAGTTCAGCACCAGGTAGAACTATTGAGACGTGGCGGTATCAAAAAAATAATAATGTGTGGCAGTTACATGATTGATAAAATAAAGGGTTATTTCGGAAATGGCGGGGAGTTTGGCGTTTCCATAAAATACACAGACGAGCCGGAGGCGATGGGCACAGGCGGCGCGGTGAAACTGGCAAAAGACTTTGTAGGCGATACGTTTTTCGTGCTCAATGGGGACATAGCTCTGAAGAACTTTGATTTTTTCGAGATAGCTAATTTTCATGTAGAAAAAGGTGCGCTTGTTACCATGATACTGAGAGACACCGACCACCCAAAAGACAGTGATGTTGTAAAAATTGATGAAGATAACCGCGTAGTTAACTTTATAGGAAAAGGGCAGGAACAGTTCACAACCGGCAACACAGGTATTTTTGTGGCAAGTAAAGATCTATTCAACTTTATCCCTGAAGGTAGGAGCAATATAGAACGGGATGTGTTGTCAAAAATTTATAGTGACGAAATCATATCAGGATTTAAAATTAAGGAAGGATGGATAGCAAAAGATATGGGCACTCCGGACAGGCTGGAGAGCGTAAGAAAAATGTTTGGTGATTAAATGAAATGTCTAGTAACAGGCGGCGCGGGGTTTATTGGCTCTCACTTAGCTGAAGAACTCGTAAAGCATGGCCACGACGTATCGGTTCTTGATGATTTTTCTCTAGGAAAAATGGACAATTTAGAACGTCTCAGGAGTAAAGAAAAAAGTATAAACCGGAGCC
>CAYITT010000139.1:0-2805 GCA_964366275.1 uncultured archaeon | reverse complement strand
GGAACTTTAAAGAAAATCAACGCACCAGTTGTACCGTGGTACACATGGATTTCATGGCACAGAGATACGGAGATCTATAAATGAAAAACAAGTCGTCGTTGATAGAAAAAATGTTTCTGGTATTATTCGTCATATTGCTTGTCTTGGTTATCGTACAGCAGACGGGTTCAATAAACCAGACTGTTTCGCGGTCGACGCCGGAAGGATCTGTACGATACTACTTTGAGGCGTGGAACAACAAAAGTTACGATGTCATGTACAATGCGATATCAGACGGGTTCAAAAAAGTCGAGCCGACAGCTGCAAATCTCTCAGAATTTACAAAACTCATAAATTCGTCAGATGTAAACAGGGTTGATATTCTTCTGATAAATACGACATCGAACGACGGTTTCAGTGCCAATGTAGATTTCGATGTCATTTATTACATTAATAACGTACCGGCGCCGTCGAAGAGCAATTTCCTTCTAATATACAGGTCTGATGATAGAGTACCCGGCTGGAAGATCATCCAGCCATACGGCGCGAAGGTCGAGAGTAGCTAAAGTTCTGACAGTATCGCCGCAACTGCGGAAGCGTCGTTCGGGTTCAGATATCCGTTGCCGCCGGTTGTGCGGACGCATCTAATACCAAGTTCCGCAAGCTCACACGGGCGGGTCGATGAATGAAGGAACACAATTCTGTCAAAAGACGTGTTGCCGAGCTCTGCAGACATTCTTGCGGCGTCCATGACATACGCGGCTTCGACAGCGCTGCCGTTTATTATCACCCCATCATAGGGGAATGGCTCTTGCAGCAACAGGCTTTCGGCGCCTCTTTCATGACCAAAATTTCTGGGCCTGTCAACATAAGAAACCTCGACGGGCGCGCCGTTCATAGCCCGTCTTATCCTTGCGGTGTTCTCAATACCACGGGTACAACCGTGATCGCATCTGTCGTAGTGAAGTACTACACCCATGTTATCACCTGACTAGCTTCAACAAAGTTTTTATAAAGCTTTTTTCACGTTACAGCCATGAAAACTTGTCCGGAAAATCCGTATTTTTTCACTTTTTCGCAGTACTGTTCACTAAACAGTGTAAAAAACTCAGTGTCACGCAAAAGTCATTTCACATTTCTGAAATATATTCCAAAAATTGATTTAGTATATATACTCCATGCGTACACAAGTAGTTGTACTTGTCAATTGCTTAGATACAAGATGTTGTGGTGTGCTATGGTAAAATGTCCTTTCTGTTCTGGCGAGACTAAAGTTACTGACAAGAGAGACGGCGAGGAAAGCACTCGCAGACGCCGCGAATGTGAAACATGTGGAAAAAGGTTTACTACTTACGAAAGGGCGGAAATTAATCTACTGGTTGTCAAGAAAGACGGCTCCAGGGAACCATACAACCGAGAAAAGATCAAAGGCGGCATGCTGAGGGCATGTGAAAAGAGGCCGGTTTCAATGGAAACTATAGAACAGGCATTGACAAGGATAGAAAACTCAATCAGGGATACAAACGAGGTTACCAGCAGCGATGTCGGAGAGCGCGTGATGAGCGAGCTAAAGCAAATAGACAAAATAGCCTACATCCGGTTTGCTTCTGTGTACAGAGAATTTAGCGATATATCGTCTTTCGAGAAGGAAGTCAGGATGCTAAGACACTAGGGTAATAATAATGGAAAAAATAGAGCTAGCGATAGGGAACGAAAGAAATCTTACGATTTGTATAGCAGGGAATCAAACGAAACCCGATGAATCATATTTCTAGAGGTGATCAGCGTGATAAATCAGATAAAGAAAAGAGACGGGCAGGTTTTGAGATTTGACAGAACAAACATATTCAGTGCGATATATGGTGCGGCGAAAGATGCTGGCGGCGAAAGCCGTGAAGAAGTTTCGAGAATAACCGACAAGGTTGTCGAGAAGCTTGAAAATGATCTTCCTACAGGCAACATACCTACGGTAGAAGGTGTTCAGGACGTTGTCGAAGAAGTCCTCATTGAGACAGGTCATGCTAAAACGGCTAAGGCGTATATTATTTATCGCCAGAAGAGGGCGGAAATCCGCGCTGAGAAGGCGCACGTGCTTGAAAAAGAAGAGATAGACGAGGTCGACAAGAAATTTGACGTCAACGCGCTCCGCGTTCTGAAGGCAAGATACCTGAGGAAGAATGAGTTAGGCCATCTGGCGGAAACGCCAAAGCAACTATTTACAAGAGTTGCAGTGCACACTGCGCTGCCGGATATGTTCTATGACGAAACTGTTTTTGACATAACCGGAAGCCAGGCACATCACCACGCAGAGAAATTTGAACCCGAAGTGTACGAAGGCGAAATAGCGGTAGGTAAATACATACTGAACCGGTACCACCTGGAAGCCGTGAAGATGATGTATGACCGTTTCAACAGAAACGGCAATATGAAAGTCTCCTGGTCAACATTTCTCGATATGCTCAAGGACGGTTTCTTCGGTAAATACGAGAAAACAGTAGACGAGTTCTATGATATAATGACGCGCAAGCAGTTCATGCCTAACACGCCAGCGATAGCCAATTTTGGCAATGTACTAGGCATGGGTTCGGCTTGTTTCGTTCTAGGTGTAGAAGATAACCTCACCAGCATCATGGACACGCTGAAAGCCACGGCGCTTATCCATCAGGCCGGCGGTGGTACAGGATTCAACTTTTCTGATTTGCGCCCGGAAGGAGATATTGTAAAGAGCACGTCCGGCGCGGCGTCAGGCCCTATCAGTTTCATGACGCTCTATGACAATATGACCGACGTCATAAAACAAGGCGGTATGAGACGTGGGGCAAATAT
>CAYITT010000138.1:730-2815 GCA_964366275.1 uncultured archaeon | reverse complement strand
TATCTTGACGGGATGATCTGGGATACCACCGCTATTCATACTGCCTATCCGGAATATATGTCCCGTCACATCCAGAATTTGATACTTCACAAAAGCAAGAACCCGTTCACGGATGAGAGGCTGAAGGGTATCGGCTCGCAGACGGAGCGGCTGGCAGTTCTAAACAGCAACCACCCGGCCGTGATAATATCAACATCAGGCATGTTAATGGGCGGACCGGCAATTGAGTATCTCAAACACATGTCAAATAACCCGTTGAACATGCTGATATTCGTCGGTTATCAGGCAGAAGGGACGATGGGCAAAAGAATACAAAAAGGCTGGAAGGATATTCAGCTAGAGGATGGACGCGTGCTTGAGTTAAACATGGAGATACAGACAGTCGGCGGGCTAGGCGGCCACAGCGGCCAGCAACAGCTACTTGACTATTTGAGACACTACAAGAACAAGCCCAGGAAGATAATAACAAACCACGGTGATGCTGCTGCTGCGGTTGAGCTGGCGAGAGTAGTGCACAAGCTCTATAGTATAGAATCTGCAGCTCCGCGCAATCTGGAAACGATCAGGTTAAGATAGAATTAGTAAAGCCGATATTCGACAACAGTATCATCGAACGCATTTCGATCGCCTTTTTCTGCTGCCTCTATAAGTTTTCCATATGCAATCGGATTGACATCTAGTTGTTTGTTTCTGGGGTCTGCGTACGGATCCCATTCGGGTTTCATAGTTATTTTAACGGGCTCCATACCATCATCGCTACAGGCAATGCCGCTGTGCGTTTCCGGGTCGAAATAAAACCTTCCAAAAGGCGTTCCTGTTATTAGCACGATTCTCATTACATACGTGATAAATCAAATTTATTTAAACTACAAGAAATCTTTATCGAGTTAATTAATCGTTTTTAAACCTTCCTATATATCTATAGCTGATAAAGTGAGCTGTTATGGTAGTAGGATATGGGAAAAAGCTTCGGGTAAAACTAAGAGAGGTTCAAAAGAAGGCAACGAAGGCATATAAGTGCCCTTCCTGCTCGAGAGTAGCGGTAAAACGCGAGGCTAACGGGGTATGGAAGTGCAAGAAATGCAGCGTTAAGTACGCTTCGGGCGCATTTGAATTCAAAGAGTGATTTTATGTACGTTTGTTTAAAATGCCGGAAAGAGTTTGAAATGGAAGACCGCATTCGCTGTCCATTCTGTGGTTTCAGAATACTTGCAAAGACACGCGTTCCCTTCAAGAAGCGCGTTCAGGCGAGGTAAGTTAGATGGATGAAGAAACTAGACATGCTTATGAAAGAAACGAAACTGCACTCAGAGAAGCTATGAATAGTGGGTATGCTCGCGAAGGCACATATTTTTTTGTTGACGGGGTTTCAGCAGGTGCATGCTGGCCGCAGGTAGGATTCAAGAGGGCTGTAAGGCATTTTGAAGAACACGGACCTGGAAGACCACACTTTTTGGCTGCAAATATACGAAATGGCCAAATGGAAGTTTTAGTAAGGTGATAATCATGAGCGACTTAGAAAATCTTATCGGCCATTTCCAGATCCAGAACCAGCAGTTGCAGACATTAATGATGCAGAAGCAGTCTCTTACAATACAGGTAAAGGAGATTGAAAAAGCGCTGGACTACGTTGAATCTTCTAAGGGTGATATTTACCGCACGGTCGGGCCGCTGCTAGTGAAATCGAGCAGTGAAGAGATAAAAAAACAGCTTGAAGAAGAAAAAGAAGATATTGACATAAAACTGCAGTCTCTGGAAATGCAGGAAAAAAAGATGAAAGACAAGATAAAGGATAGCCAGGAAAAGATACAGAGCATGATGCCATCCGGCCAAGGCGGCTAAGGAATGCAGATGAAAACGAAAGTGATGAAAATGGATTTTAGTGATATAAGCAGACTTCTTGATGAAATAAGCGACGACAGAACAGTTCCTAGAAACGTCAGGAACCTCATACTTGACGCGAGAAACAACCTAAACAGCAAACAGGACATCGCAGTAAAGATAAATTCAGCAATCTCAATTATGGATGATCCAGAATTGAGATAGATCGTAAGAGAACACGTCTGAACACCAGTCACGAAGAGA
>CAYITT010000138.1:0-720 GCA_964366275.1 uncultured archaeon | reverse complement strand
AAATTCAGCAATCTCAATTCTGGATGAAGTATCCAACGACTCAAACATCCCGATCTACACAAGAACACAGATATGGAACATCGTGTCGATGCTGGAAGTCATGAACGAGAAATCAAAAGAAGCTTAATCGGCCCGCTTCTTCTTTTTTACCAAAGGTTTTTACATATCCTACAGACAGATCGACAAGCGGCGCAATAGCCCATCTGTAAAAATCATAGGCTTCCCTTGTGTCGGCACTTTTTATTCTGGTTGAGTGGTACTTTCTCTCCAATGCCATTTCTTTCTGGTACCTGCGCGCTTCTGACCATCTTGACATATAGTTCACTATATCCGTCATTTTCTTAAAACGTAGTGTAATTACGGGTCAACTACGAGTGTAATTGGCTGTTCTACAGAAAAACTTATATATGGCGGCTGCGTTAAAGAGAACATTAATCAGAGGTGGGAATATGGCAATAAGAGATATAGTTGGAAGGCTTAGAAACAACGAAGAAGATTTCATTGAACTAGACATGACAGAAGAGGATCAGGCAGGAAGAAAATTACTTATCGAAGTTGAACGCTTAGATAATTACAACGATTCTGACAGGCTGCAGAAGAAGATACGCGAGGGTAACATCCTTGTCGTAAAAATCCGGGACTTGAAAGCCAAGGACATGGAAGAACTCAAGAGATCTGTGGAGAAATTGAGAAGATCGGAAGAGCACACGTCTGAACTCC
>CAYITT010000137.1:0-2879 GCA_964366275.1 uncultured archaeon | reverse complement strand
CTCCACTGACTGTTTCTGGAACCTAAAAATTACGGGCTCATGGGCGAATCTCTCATCCATAAGCATGGTGTATGGTTTTATGCGTTAGTCTCAATACTGCTATCCATATTGATATGGTACTCTGTTCATACGTCTCCGCTGATTGCATTCGGCGCGGCTGTCGGGTCTTCTATATTTTTCATTACTCACGGGTTCAAGGAGAATGCATCAGCAAAGGAAAGGGAAATGATAGAAGGCGGCGCGAAGATGAGCGACTGGTCGAAAATACTGTATCTGGAAGTAATAGACGCGTCTTTCAGCATAGATGGCGTGTTAGGGGCGTTTGCATTTACCTTCAGTGTGCCGATAATATTGCTCGGTAACGGGCTGGGCGCGATAGCCGTCCGCCAGATAACTATACGCAATATCCAGAATGTAAAGAAATATCTCTATCTCAAGAATGGCGCCATGTATTCTGTGGCCTTTTTAGGCATAATAATGATCGCAAACGCGTTCGGGGCGCACATTCCTGAATGGTTCTCTCCTATCGTAACCATAGTCATACTGGGCTTTTTCTTCCTCAAGTCTAAAAGAGAGCTTGCCCAGATAGAGAAAGCCATAAAGAAGTAGTCATTTCTTTTTCATCAGAAAGAAATAGCTCGTTACGCTGCCAAGCACTTCCTTTTGCGGCAGTTTTATCATCTTCTTTTCTAATATATTGAAATGCGCGCCAAATAGTTTTTCAAGATCTCTGTTGGCCGGCAGGTATAGCAGAACGCCAATCGGGCTCTTTCTCAGCTTGCGTTTCCTGGGTTCTCCGCTGAACGCAACAGAGAGGTAGATGCCGTCTTTGCGTAATAAACCAGAAACGATGGCTGCGTACTTTTCTCTCTCCTTTTCGTCCGTTATCTCGTGAAGAAATCGCCAGTCGAGCACGAAATCGTACTTTCCATCAAGACCTCTCCAGCCCAGCCGAATGAATTTGCATTTTACTCCTTTCTTTTTTGCATGTCTGTTTGCAAGACCAATGGCATTGGCAGAGATGTCAACGCCTGTTACGTCAAAACCTTTCGAAGCGAAATAAGCAGAAATATACCCCTCGCCGCACCCGACATCCAGCATTTTGCACGGTTTCAATGCGCCGCTATCTACCAGTTCTACAAGTTCCTTCGGCGGCTCTTTGAACGTCCACGGGGCCTTGCCTTCCTTCTGGTATATATGATCAAATACATTTCCAGAATCCATGAAGCTGTATGATAAATAATCTTTAAATTACGCCCGCGACACATTAGAAATATGGACTTTGATAATTTTTTCTCGGCAAAGAATATTGCGATAGTAGGCGTTTCAAGGGATGCAAAAAAGGTCGGACATATAATATTCAGGAATTTCGTTGATGCGAATTATGAAGGAAAGGTATACCCGGTCAATCATAATGCCGAAGAGATACTGGGCAGAAAGGTCTACAAATCGCTAACTGCCATACCAGGTAAACTGGATCTTGTTATAATCGCCATTCCTGCCGACTTTGTTTTTCCAATACTTGATGAGTGTTACAAGAAAAAGGTAAAACATGTGATCATGGTTACTGCAGGCTTCAAAGAGGTCGGCAATGTCATTGGAGAAAAGAAGCTGGAAACAACCTTGAAAAAATACGGGATAAAGGTAATAGGACCAAACTGCCTCGGAACGTTTGATGCTTACTCTAAATTAGATTCACTCTTTCTTCCGCGATATCGACTGCAAAGACCGAAGCCCGGAGGAATCTCATTTGTATGCCAGTCAGGCGCTGTCGGTTCGTCAATCCTCGATTTAGCCACGGACCGCGGTTATGGATTCTCTAAGTTCATCAGCTACGGAAATGCAATTAACGTGGATGAAGCGGATTTGATTGAATATCTGGGCAAAGACAAGAACACGAAGGTAATATGTCTTTACGTAGAAGGCGTTGTTGATGGAAAGAAATTTATCAGAGTTGCAAAGGAAGTAGGCAAAAAGAAGCCGATAATTGCAATAAAGGGCGGCAAGACTGAAGAGGGCTCAAAGGCTGCCATGTCACACACGGGCTCGTTGGCAGGATCTGCAGAAATATACAGTGCTATATTTCGCCAGTGTGGCGTGATAGAAGTTAATTCACTGGAAGAAATGTTCGACAGCGCAAAAATACTCGAGAAGGTTCCGAAGCCAAAGAACGGCCGGCGAGTTCTTGTAATAACAAACGGCGGCGGCTACGGCATACTGAGCACCGATGCGTTGATCAAGAATGGACTAAAGCTCGCCGAACTCTCTAAGGAGGGAACACAGGCGTTGTCAAAGGCTTTGCCGCGAGTCGCAGCGCACAACCCTATCGATCTTTTAGGCGACGCGAATACAGAATCATATCGTATAGCATTAGAGATAGGTGCAAAAGATAAAAACGTGGACGCGATGCTTGTCATCGTACTGTACCAGACGCCTCTGGTAGGGACGGATGTTGTCGACGTGATAATAGAGACCAACGATATGAATGCCAAGCCGCTTATTGTCGTATCAGCCGGCGGTGAATTCACCGAGGTGCTGAGCAAGGACGTCGAGTCCAACAATGTCCCCACGTACAGCTTTCCCGACAACGCTGTGCTTGCATTGAAACATTTGTTCGAATTCTACGAAAAATAAATCAATTTAAGATAAAACCGTTTAATGTGTTTTTTACCACCTTGTATTCTTCTGATTTTGGATTTAACTGAAAAATATTGAATTCTTTAAAATCCGAGAATGTCCCCTTTTCACCAAGTGTTCTAAGTATCTTTACAAATGTTTCGAAGTGATCAAAAATATTTTCTTTTGAATCATACGCAACACTCAGATGATTCAGTATTTTTTCTACTTGTATCAGATATTTTAATTCTCTTACATCTTTT
>CAYITT010000136.1:0-2929 GCA_964366275.1 uncultured archaeon | reverse complement strand
GATCCCGCTTCTTGTCACGCGGCGCGTTATCTTTACTTCTTTTTCTTCGCCGGGAATCGTCTTGTCGACATTGTCCAGATAGATAGATACTTCGCAGAAATCTGCCGGCTTCTTGTCCTTGGCGCCGTTGAATATCAATGCTTGTAATTTTTGCGCGCGGATGCTCTTTGCCGACGTCGTACCGAGGACGAAGAGAAGAGCATCAATTACGTTGCTCTTTCCCGATCCGTTCGGACCGCAGATGCAGTTGAAGCCGGAAGGGAAAGGTATGGTTACGCGGGTCGCGAACGACTTGAATCCCTGCATCGTAATCCTGTCAAGTCTTACCATTGGTCTCCCTCCTCTTGCATTTCTTATAATGTTCAGTTAATTTTAACAAAATATCGTCATAAGTATCTCCAAATTTTCCTATTTCTTTTGCAACTTCGTCGACTGCAGTTTTAGCTTTTTTTGATAGTCTTATCGTAGTTGTTATATCGACATTTTCTGTCCATATATCAAAAAAATCTTTTGCCAGTTTCTCTTCTTTTGATATTTTCTCTAGAACTTTTTTTGTTTTGCCCTCTCTTGCAACTGGCACAAAAAATATCATCTTTGTCAATTCTTTTCCATAATTTTCGAATTTTGCTTTTATGATTTTATGAGAAATAGTTAACTGACATTCTATGCCTATTCTTTCCGAGCCTTTTATTGCCAAAACATCAATTCTCGTCCTACCTGTCATCTTAGCTTCTTTGAGAACTGTATACCCTTTATCAGAAAAAAATCTTGAAGCCTTATTTACAAGATGTTTGTGGATATTTCTACCTCTTATTGTTGATACCATTAAGTCACCTTATACTTTAAAGTATATTGTAATATAATAGTATAAATATACTATTAAGTTTAGTGAAGCTATTCCAGACAATGGGACCCTTTTTAAATCTTAGCGCGAAAGAGAGAGGCATGGATTACGATGTTATAATCATCGGAAGCGGCCCGGCGGGCGCCACGGCGGCAATGTACCTTGGCCAGGCGGGCAAGAAAGTACTTCTTATCGATAAAGCCAAGTTCCCGAGAGATAAAATATGCGGAGACGCGCAGGGGCGAAAAGCTGCGAATATCATGCGTGAACTTGGCATAGAAGAGGGGTTCCGCAAACTACCGGGTCATCCTATATATGGCATAACGATGAGCAGTCCCGATGGAACTACGGCTCATGTTGATATTGAGAAGAGAGATAAGCCATGCCCGGGTTTCACACACAGAAGAATAGTATTTGATAATTATCTGCATGAGTCAGCGAAGCGCTGGGTAAAATTCGAAAACTTCTCGGTCACAGATGTTATAGTCGAAGGCGGCTACGTAGAGGGCGTAAAAGGGAAAGATGAACATGGCAATGAAAAAACAATCCGCGCAAAACTGGTGCTTGCAGCCGATGGCGCAAACTCTGTAGTCGCAAGTAAGTTTGGGTTGAATAAAAATCCGCCGGAGCATTTCATAGTTGGCACTCGTCAATATTACAAGGGCGTTACGGGCATGACGGATAGGATAGAGATACATCTTGTCAAGTCACTGCTCCCGGGTTATTTCTGGATATTTCCACTTGAGAACGGAATGGCTAACGTGGGACTGGGCATGATTGTAAAAGACATGAACGACAAGAAAGTCAATCTGAAGGCAGCACAACTGAAAGAAATAGCAGAGAACCCGTTATTCAAGGAGCGGTTCGCTAATGCCGAGGCGCTGGAAGATGTGAAGGGATGGAATTTACCGCTTGCGAGCCACCACAGAAAATGCTATGGACATGGTTTCATGCTCTTAGGCGATGCGGCTTCGCTGATCGACCCATTGAGTGGTGAGGGCGTTGGCACGGCAATGATTTCTGGAAAGTACGCGGCTAAGGTTGCAATTGAGGCTCTTAATCATAATGATTTCAGCGAGAAATTCTTAGAGCGCTATGACAAGAATCTCTGGGCAGAGATCGGCTCTGAAATAGCTCATAACTACAAGCTGCAAAAGCTTGGATCAAAGTTCCCGTTCTTAATAGACAAGCTAATCCACAAAGCGGCAAAAGACGAAAAATTCCGCCAGAGGATAGAATCAATGCTTCCGTACACTTCAGGAAGAGAGGAAATGGGCTCTGATGATTTTGTCGAAGAGCTCAAATCGATGCATTAATCTTCTTTTCAAATAAGAGAATTATAATCAGTCGTAGAATTCGTCTTTCATGCCAGAGTGTTCAAAACATAATGCGGCAAAACCTTCGTCGAAATCTGTCAATCGGTCTTTTTCGACATTAAAATATTTTCCGTCAAAACTGGCTGTAACAGTTCGCCCACGATATTTTTCAGAGACCATTGGGTGATCTGGAAATAACAACGGAAAAGACATTACACGATACGCTAAACTTAGGACTTCTTCTCCCATTTCGATACTATAAAAGAAAGGCTTAAATTTACAGCAACAATGTTCTAAAATTTATAGCTTGCACGAACAGCGTGTTCGACACGAGGTGTCATTTTCCCCGCTCCATTATTCTTCAATAGCGGGTTGTAATGAACTCCGAATTTTTTGGATTTACCGAAGCTTTTGCCTGTCGATACTTCACCGTATCCCCACTCTTTTTTCATAGCGTCGACTTCGCCGAAAGATGATACTTCGAAACCAGCAGGCAAATTAACTGTCCCAAAGAAGCCGACCGTCGCTCTTTTTTCACGTCCGTTTCTATTGAACCATATTGGTAGCGCCTTCACTTCCAGATAAGATCCCTTTGGCATCGGAACCGAATATTTCATTCCGATTCCGGCTCTGTCAAGCATGTCAGATCCATATGCTATCTCGCCAGTTGCAGAAAATCTGGATCCAAGGCCTTTGCTGAGTATGGTCTTGACGAAGTAATTATTAGCATCAGAATAGCCTTCCAGAAAGCTATAACCCTCTCCGCTGC
>CAYITT010000135.1:0-2977 GCA_964366275.1 uncultured archaeon | reverse complement strand
CGACGCTCTTCCGATCTTAGTGGCTGTTCATCATTCAACGTCAGTAAAACAGGCGGGTGGGCAAATAACAATAACATACGAGGAACTATAACCTCAGGTGGCAGCACCGAAAGAGTCTGGGTAGGCAATGTCAATAAGGCAATGTAGGTGTAGAAAATGAAATCAAAAATCTTGTTTATTGCATTGCTAGTTCTGGCGGCGCCCGTATTTGCAGACCAATGTTTAACATCAATAGACGGGACTACATCTGTAACAACAAACGTGACAACAGGAACAAGCGTGCAGATATCAGTCACGCCTTCCGGAAGCTGCAGCAGCGGCGAAGCAACTGTGCAGCTGACTTATTCAAACTGTTCTCTTTCAATAACCGATCCGTCTTCTCCGGGTTATTATTCAGGCGTTTCTACAGGAACAGCAAAGACGTTCACAGTAACCAGCGGTTCTGCTGGTGTGTGTACTATTACAGCCCGTGGCAGTACAAGCGACGGATCGGTTGATGACAATTCTCCTGTCATACTTGAATTCGTCGACCCTTCAATCCTTACAGTTGATGGTGCTCCTAACAGTGCCAGTGTTACACATAACAATAATTTTACGCTGGGCATAAACATAACCAATTCGCAGACAGCTGACGTGCTTACCTCCTATGTATTAACAATTCCATCCGGGCTTGAAAGACTGGACGGCGACAGTGAAAGCGGCTCAAGAACGGTATATGGAAGCAGCGTGAAGCCGCTTTCATGGATAATAAAACATTCAACGTGTTTTACAGGCACAAAAACAATAACATTCCAGCTTGGAGATAATACAAACGCTTTCTCTGCTGATGTAAGTGGCAACAGCTCCTGTTCGTCTGGAAGCAGCAGTACAAATTCAAGCAGCAGTTCCAATGGAATAGGCGGTGCAAATGCTACAACAAAAGAAACGAAAACTTTCTCGGCGGCCGCTGGCACTAAACAGATACTCGCATTCACGACAATAACATCGCCCGGAATAACCCAGATCGAATTGACACTGGCAAATGCCGTCGTTGCGGCGAACATAAGCTTATCATCGGCATCGAAGCCTTCGGGAGCCGCTGATCCGGTAGCGTCTTCAAACGGAACCGTATACAGTTATTCCAATATAACACTGACGAATGCATTGAACACGGATTTTTCCATCATAAAAATAAAATTCAAAGTACCTTCCGTGTGGGTAAGCGCGAACAATATTGATTACCAGAAAGTTTATCTTTACAGGTACGTCAACAGCGCCTGGAACAGACTTACAACGACGTTCAAGTCAAACGACAGCAGCAATTACTTTTATGAAGCAGATACGCCAGGCTTCTCAACTTTCTCTGTGGCAGGATTCAAATCCGGTTCAGTCGTGCCAACGTCTACGATTGGCGCCGGTCCTTCTATCTCAGTGATATCGCCTACACTCAACATGAAGATAAACGGATCCAGAGTTGTAATCCAGCTGAGCGCTTCCGGCATAACTTTAGCAGAGCCAAAAGGGAACGTAGTTGCAGGCGAAGCGCACTTCCACGTCTGGATTGATGACTCCAACGAGCAGCAGAGTGCAGGGACTACATTCACGTTTGAAAACGTTTCTATCGGCGAGCATACGCTTAAAGTTGAACTAAGGAACGGCAATCATTCTTCGTTGAGCCCACCTGTACTGACAATAACAAGATTTGAAGTTGTTGCGCCGGGCCAGACAGTCGCGGCGCCGTCTGTAGATTTTGCATGGGGTTTCGTAATTTTGATAGCCCTTGTCGTTGCAGCCGCGGTATACTTCTTCAAGGTCAAGCACATCAGCATGAAGAGCGCAAAGTATTACGCGCATAAAAGCGCCGAGAAGATCCAGGATTTCATGCCGCAGCATATAAGAGACGCGTCAATGAAAGATGCGAAGCCTGTTGCATCCCCGATAAGCGCATTTTTCAAGACGCTGCACCAGATCAAGATGCCCGATTTCGCGCCTAAAAATACCAATGCGGCATCTAATGTTAGCGAAGTCAGCAACGCAGTTCCTGAAAAGAAGAAGGAAGAACCAGAAGGCGACTACAAGTTCGCGAGCTGATTATTCAAGTTTTATGAGATGAGCCGCGTTGTGATAGAGAATCTTTTCCTTGTCTTTTCGGCTCAGTCTACTCTCACGTATTTTTCTGTATTCTATGTACTGTTTTGAGTATGGGACGTCTGAACCGAAGAGTATCCGGTCAGGCCCGACAGCTTCCACTGCCATTTCTATGGTCGCAGGTGCGGAACCTAGTATGGAAGTTTCAAGATATGTTCTTGGCTGTTTTTTCATTTCTTGCAATACGTAAAACGAACCGTTGCCAAAATGTGCTATGACAAGGTACAATTTGGGAAAATGTTTTCCCAGCCCTACGATCCTGTCGGGATTCATGTTTGGAATTACTCTCCCGGGCTGATCATGCACACACTGATATCTTGTATGAATTAACAGAGGTTTTTCTGAGTCGGTAATGGCTTCATATAGCGGAAACCATTTCTCGTCAAGAGGGTCGAATTTCTGGGCTCTTGGATGAAGCTTAACTCCATAAAAATCAGTCAGCCTTTCCTTCAATCTTTCCGGGGTCATGTTGTGCGGGTCGAACCTGAAGAAAGGATAAAGAGGAAGATCTTTAGACTTATCTCTTAATTTCAAACTTGCATCTTCAACTGTCATATCCCTTTCATTTAACGGGAAAACAACTGAACTGGTTACTCCATACTTTTTCATTGATCTGAGCAACTGTCTGAGCGAATTACTTCTTTCATCTTTGTCGTGTCCCACATGAGCGTGAAAGTCAAGAATTTTTGTCATACCATTAAACGAATCTCTAAATTCTTAAACCTTTTAGCCCATACTAAACCATGCTTAAGTTCTATAATACACTAACCAGAAAGAAACAGACGTTTGAGGCACAAAACGGAAAAGAAGTAAAGATGTACACGTGCGGTCTGACGGTTTACGATTACGC
>CAYITT010000134.1:0-2989 GCA_964366275.1 uncultured archaeon | reverse complement strand
CGGCATGATAGCTCGCGAATCCCTGCAGTTAAAGCCAAGAAGTTTTTTAGCGATGAGCGACAGGACTATAACAGTAAGAATTCTTGGATACACCCCATTGCAGGCATTAACATGTTTTTTGAAACTGGGAAACGGATCATACCTGCACGAAGGCAAATCCGAAGTAGACGATCATAGCACGTACGGCGTAAAAGTCGTGACGGCTGGCCCGACAAGAAGGAGAACAGTCTCGGGAGTTTCAACAGCCCCGGCGCCCAGAAACAGGCCATACCTGGAAGAAATGAGGGTTGAGCTCGCTCATATATTTGCCAGGCGTGTAGTGTCAGATCCTGATTACAGGGGCACGTACCTTGACGCAAGAGACGCAGAATTGGAAAGACTGAAGCGCGAGAATCCGCAGAGAATAGGAGCAATGTATCATACTTATTTTGACAACAAAGGAAAGAGAAAAATTACGCCAGAATCACGAATTTCTGACGAAAAACGTCACGCTCTTTTTAAATAAATTGCTCTGCCTTCTTAGGGTATGGAAGACAAGTCAAGATACAGAAGGCTTCCAGCAACGCTGAAGAAAATAACGGACATAAATCCGGAAAAAGACATACGGGTGAGAATATTAGGACGTGTTATCGATAAGCAAGACGGCACGATAATCATCGATGACGGAACGTCCACTGCGACAATCGTGACAGACGCGCAAATTAACATAAATGATTTCGCAATGGTGCACGCAAGAGTCCTGCCGTTGGAAGAAGGATACGAATTGAGAGGAGAAATAGTCCAGGATATGAGTTCTCTGGACATGAATCTTTACAGGAAAGTATACGGAGACAATTGATAGTAATGAAAAATGGGTATGGTAACGGCAGGATTGCCGCGCGAGTGAGGGATGCAAGCGGACCTGCCGGACCGCGCGGATCGAGAGAACCTTCTTACGCTATTGCCACATATCCAAATCACGAGGATTTCCAGGCGGCGCTTAAAAGGAATTTTGGTGTTGATGTAGGAGAAGCGTACAAGTGGAAAATCAGAGGTCCTGTAAAAATAGGTACAAATTGCTGCGTGCGATTGTATGTTGATAATCACGACGGACTGTATAAGGCGTTAGTTACAAGACAGGAACTGACAGATAAACAGGCAAGAGCTGCCTTAAAGGGTGTTAGACGTGTTTGAAGCGAAGACAGATAATATTGCATTGTTAAGAGACAGCCTTAGCACGGTTGCTGAACTGATTGATGAAACGGAACTGCACATAAGGGAATTCGGCATACAGATGATCGCGGCTGACCGCGCCGTCGTGGTTGTTGTTGATTTTTACCTGTCGAGAGATTTGTTCAAGGATTACAAGTACACCGAGGATATGCGCATCGGTATCAATCTCCAGAACCTTCTGCAGATACTCAGGCGCGCCAGCGATGACGACGTAATGACGCTGAAGCTGGTAGATGGCAAGCTTGATATAACGCTGAAAGGCCAGTCAACAAGAAAGTTCGTTCTGCCTCTGATAGATATCTCGCGGGAAGAAACCCCTCCTCTCAATAAACTGGAATTCTCATCGAATGTAATTCTCTCTTCAGAAGTGCTTAGCAGCGGCATTGAAGACGCGGACCTGCTTACGGATTCAGTGATACTAACATTAACAAAAGATCATCTCACAATGAAAGGCGAGAGTGATTCTTCTTTTACGCAATTAGATCTTTCAAAGGGCGAAGGAGGATTTCGTATTTTAGAGATGACCGAGCCTGTGCGTGCGCGGTATTCGCTTGATTATCTCAAAAAAATAATAAAGGCGAAGAAATTCTCTCCTGAAGCAAAAATATGGATGGCGAACGACTATCCGATGAAGCTGCAATTCGAGTATCCGGGAAAAATACAGCTAGGATTTATTTTAGCGCCGCGCGTTGAAGAGTAATACCTCGTTATACAAATTAATCACATTTATAAGCTCCTTCTCCCAAATATCATTGAGGTGTAACAAAATATGCCAAGAGCAAGAGCTTCAGCAAGAATGTCAGCACCTGTTCAGGGCGGAAAATGTGAATGCAACCTCGTCTGGCTTGTTGTCGGATGGGTTCTAGGCGCATTAGGTCTTTGGGCACTTGTTGGCGGATTTGCCGCACAATTTGGCAGCAGCGCACCGACAGCAGTTAACGTAACTGTTCTCGGATGGTACTTTGCAGGTCTGGTCCTCGTAGGATTAGCAAAAATGGCAAAGTGGAAGAGCTGCGGCAGTTGTGGTATGCACTGCAAGGTTTAAACGGGGGTTTTATTTTTCCCCATAATTTTTCTTTTTTCTGTTCTAATCAGTAAGTTATACAGCACTGTTTGAACAGGAAAACACATTCAGATAGGGGTTCTGAATGATGTTTTATAATTTTCAATTACTATTCTTGCTATGAAGTACTTCGGAATCGTCGTTTTTCTGCTGGCGGTTTTCATATATACATCGCAAGCAGCTACAAACTGCGACGTCTTCAGTTACGGCAAAACAGCCTGCGAAGCCAACAGCTGCTACTGGTGTGAAAGGTGTTCGAATAATCAGAGCAACACGTTCGGGCAGAATAAATGCGTCGCGACGAACGGCGACTGCCTATATCAACCCTCAATCCTGTGCGGGTCGCAGTGCGAGACCAATAACAACTGCACCAATTTCCTGAATACAACAGACGACACTTGTTCGTACAATGGTTTATGCTCAGCAGGTTCATGCGAGTATATCGTAAACTCCTGTCCACAAAACGGCACGATTTCCGGTGGCAACTGCTACTATGGCAAACGTGAGTGCAGCACAAGCGGATGCGCAATAAGCAGTTGTGCGCTCGGACAAAATCAGATCTGCGATCCGGCTGACGGCTGCACACCCTGTGGGAAAGACGATTGCGGAACGAACGGAGATTATTATCAGAACTATGAATGTCGAAATGACAAAGTTTTTGCAGAAAGAGTAGTGTACTCGGGCAACGCGACTGCATGTCTTTTCTCGAAAAGC
>CAYITT010000133.1:0-2991 GCA_964366275.1 uncultured archaeon | reverse complement strand
GCGCTCCTCATCCATATGTTCGCGCCGCGGCCGCTGGTATTAAGCTGCTTAATTACGGCTTTCAACACGTCAAGATCGTTATTGTACGAAATTTCGCTTACGTGGCGAAAACTGAGGCTCTTGAGGAAATCGACAGATTCTATATGTATTTCCCTGTCCTGCCGCGACTCTAAAGTAGAATAGGCATATTTGTTAATGGTTGCCGAAACAACGGCACCGCCTCTTTCATGACAGTACGGCGGCAGATCCGTACCTCCGCCGGCGAATGATATTCTTACCGGTGAACGGCTCCTTATTATCATAGAAATCTTTCCATATATTCTAGTTTTTGCTTAAATAGTTTAATCTTCATACTTCTTCATACTATTTTCGAGCGTGGTTGAAATGATAGAGCGCATAACGATAACGATAAAGAAAGATCTGCTAAGAAAGGTGGACAGACTGGTTGACGGAAGAGAAATACGGAACAGATCGCACGCAATAGAGAAATTAATAGCAAAATCTATATCCAAATCCGGGATCAGTACAGCACTTATAATGGCCGGCCAGGGCGGTGTAAAAGCTAGTACGCCGAAGGCGCTGATAAGCATTTCCGGGAAAAGCATGTTGGAGCATCAGATCGATTTTCTCAGGGATTATGGGATAACAAATATCATAGTTGCACTGGATTCAGAGGCAGAACAGGTAAGACAAAGATTCGGAGACGGCAGGACCTATGGTGTCAATATAAAATACATAACTGAGGAAACTCCCATGGGGACGGCGGGTGCAATCTATCTTGCAAAGGATTATATCGAAGGAAGCTTCGTCATGCTGAATGTTGACACGCTTATGAACCCAAACATACATGATGTTTATGATTTTCACAGACAGCACGGCAAATTGGCCACGGTATTGTTGACAACGACGGACGACCCCAGCAGGTTCGGCGTCGTAAAGATGAAGGGAAACCAGGTGACAAAATTCACCGAGAAGCCAAGGGCAGACAGCGAGACGTCAAGATTGATCAATGCCGGGTTTTGCATATTCGAGAGGAAGGTTGCCGATATGATTCCCAACAGGAAAATAATGATCGAGGAACTTTTCAAAAATTTATGCAAACAGGGTCAGCTCATGGGATTCCTGCACAGTGACTTGGTTTTTGACACGGGTAAGAAAAATGGATATGAAAGAGCCGTAAAAGAATGGGACAGCTATAAGAATTTGTAGGTTAATTTAGTTCTATGCATGTTTACAATGGAATAGAACTTATAGAAGGACTCGGCCGTGATTGTAATGTTTATGTAATTGACGGGTCGATAATAATTGATTCAGGAACAGGCAACTACTTTGTTGAGATGAAAAAAAAGATCGAGGCATTCTGTGACACCAGCAGCATATCGCTTCTGATAAATACTCACTGTCATTTCGACCATACAGGCGGCAATAAAAAATTCAGGGACTGGCTGAAATTGCAGATCGCTGCACATTCTCAGGATCGTGACTCGATAGAAACGGGGAAGGATGCGCTGGCCGAGATGTTTGGGCAGAGCTCCAGAATAATGACACTGGACAGGGTCCTGGAAAACGGATCCGTTATAAACACAAAGAATTTTTCTTTCGAAGTGATACACACGCCCGGCCACACACCGGGTTCTATATGCCTTTTCGAAAAAAAGAAAAAAATACTCGTATCTGGCGATACACTCTTTGACGATGCAGTTGGCAGGACAGATTTCCCTGGCGGGAACAAAGAGCAGATGATACAGACACTAAAGAAATTAGCGGCTTTAGAGCCACAATACCTGCTACCTGGCCATGGGTCACCGAAAATAGGCGGAATAGGTTTTATGGCAAAACAGATGATAAATTTCGTTAACGAAAGCAAAGAAATTTAGGACCAATGGAAACGACAGCGAGTTTATCGCTCTTGGCTAGTTCACTTCGAATCCTATTAGCTTACTGGCATTGACCGAGAAATAATTCTGCGCATCTTTCAGTACAAGTATATTGCCCTTGGCAGCGACCACATGACCATTTATTTTTGTGCCTTCCTGAAGCGTCAGGGCTGTCGGCTGCATCGGGACGTTTTCGAGACGATAGATACTCTGCAGGTTGTAGATCTCCGGGTAAACGAGGTACTGCGAAAGTCCGTTATTCCTAAGCTTGTTGTATGCGTTGAATATGTTTATGGACGCTGTGTTGATGTTACCAAACAGCATTTTCTGCTTTTCATCCCCGCTGACACGGTCTATAATGTCAAGTTCTTTTCTTATTTTCTGTTCTATTTCGCGTGCAAGTTTGCCGTCTCTTACTGAGCCAATTTTCGCACCCATGTCGGCCCCCTGCTCGACAAGACGTTCAAGCAAACGAAATTCATGAGAAATTCCTACTTTGAGCACAGAAGAGAAAGCTGCGAAATATATATGATAGTTGTTCTTCATGCAGTTGTTTCGCTGCGGTTCATTTATACATTCAGAACCGTCACACTTTACGCAAAGGAAAAAGTCATCGTTCAAAACACACTCACGGCACATCTTTTCCATTGATACTTCTCTTTGACATGGATAGTGTTTGCTTTTTTTCATGTGGCCTATACACGTTTTCTTACCAAGGGTCATGTCGATGCGGCTGCCAAGGAGGTCGATATTTTCAATGTTTTTCTTGCTTCTGGTGGATAGCACCGGCTCTCCCGTAATGTTTCTGTTAACATTCCACTTAAATTTTACAACCTGCATAAAAATCACTCTATAAAATTTTTGTACTCTTTCACAGCACCCTTTAAGTTTTTGTCAGAAAGTTTGCACAAAATAGCCAAGAATTTACTTGTTTCAGGGAATTTTCTTTTATGAAGCTTGCCTGCCAGAACTTTGAGAAATTTGGAGTTGTATTCATCAAGGCCATAGAAGATAACCCATGGGATGCTGGCCTTGAGAAAAGAAGCCCTCGTTTCTTCATGTTTCGACTTCATCAGCTCATTGTAATACACATAAAATAAATCCTCGCCATAAC
>CAYITT010000132.1:0-3000 GCA_964366275.1 uncultured archaeon | reverse complement strand
GCCCACAAATATACTATCCCCTGCTATCAGGGGCGAAGAATGGCCTATGCGGCTAGTAGTTTTGCATTTCCATCGTAAGTTTCTGGCACTATGATTTACAGCATACAGATAGCCGTCTGATGAACCAAAATAAATTACTCCGTCTGAAAATTCTGGTCCGGAGGATGTTATACCATTTGTATGGTATTTCCATACGAACTTGCCGTTTTCATCAAGGCAATACAAGCCACCGTCAAAACAGCCAAAATAAATTACAAATTTGTCAGAGCTTTTTACATCTTGATACCCTATTGACCATAGTAGTTCCCCGTCGCTGCTTATAATACAGGGACATGTCCACATAATCCCTCCTGTGATGAATTTCCATTGCAGGCGCCCCTCATAATCCAGGCAGTACATATTGTGGTCATGAGAGCCAAAAATTATCTTGTTGTTGATCAGTGCAGGCGTTGTTCTTATGGCATCTCCGGCCTTGAATTTCCACAGTAGCTTGCCATCTAAGCCAATCGCAAAGAATAATCCGTTGTCGTTTCCGAAAAGGACCTTTTCGTTGCTGCAGATAATAGAAGTGTTATATATACTTCCGCCTGAATCAAATTTCCATATAAGGTTTCCACTGCTATCCAAACAATACAAGACAAACAATACAAGAACCCATCGCAAGATCCTGCATAAACATGATTCTTATAGACAGCAGGGGTTGAATACACAGGCCCATTTGTATGGTATTTCCAGACTATTTTTCCGTCGTCTGGATTTAATGCATAGACAAAGTTATCAAAAGCTCCAAAAACAAGCATATTATCTAGAATTTTCACGCAGGAAGCAATGCCAGCTCCCGTACCCATTACGTTTTCTTGGCTCCAGTACTTGTCTGACATTAAATCGTAGTAGTTTTCAAGTTTAAATTAACTAAAACGGCGCTAGATTTTTGAGGAAAAAGTAGTAGAATGCACCCATGGCAAGAAAGCCTATTGCACCGACAGCTACCCGGTAAAACTTCTTATCCATGGCGTTCCATTCATCCATCGCCATGGCAAACGTGACTTTCATCACGCCCGTGAAAGATCTTAGTATTCCCATAGGAAACACTCGTAAGGACAATATAAAAAGCTTACAGCTGTTTTAGCTCTTCGAGAATTTCCATCCACGCCCACGCCCATACGACAGCCTCGAATGCCCGTATCAAATCACCTTTCTTTAGAAAGTATTCGCTATCTGAAATGTACGCGTCTATATTTTTCATATAAGCCGATTCTTTCTTTAACTGTGTTCTTTTTTCTTTCGCCTTGATCAGCCATTTCTCTGTCTCTTCTCTGAGTTTGTGATCCATTTTATTACCATTTCATTAAGAAAGCATAGCTTTCTTATGTGCCGGAAACTCACGTTTCCAAGCATGATTAAACTTTTCATTGAAAAGTTTACTCATACATCCTGAGAGCTTCTTCTTCCTTGAAGTGCAGTCGTCCCGGAATTATTATAACGGCTGGAGTATTCGAGAGCGAAGCGTCTTTGGCAAGCTCTTTCATGGGACCGTATTTTATCCGCTGATTTTCGCTGCCAAGTTGACAGCACGCGACTATTTTTGATTCCGGATCCAGGTTATCCCCGAGTTCTGTCAGGACTTCTATCCCGTCCTTGACAGTCATGTAACGATTTTCTTCTTTCACATCCAGAAGCACTAACGTGTGAAGTCCGGCTTTCCTGTTTTCTAATATTACTTCATATGGGCTGCTTGGCTTGAAAGATTTCTCCAAGAACGCCAGAGTTGTGGTTCTTCCGAATTTGTAAAGCTGCAGGCCTGTTTAAGCCACGGCTGAGTAGATGCTTTATGCATGAACGACACGCGTTGTTACTCCTTTCTCCTTTGCATCAATCAGCAGCTGTATGTGAGTAGTTGCAGCAAGCGGGTTTCCCGGAACGAGCAGTGCAACATTGGCGTGTTTTGCTTCGTCAGTAAGGCGCTCGCTCTCGACATCTATTCTTTTGAGCAATATTATTTTTTTGCCGACCAGTCCTTCGAGATGCTCAAGGTTTCCTGTCCATTTATTTGTGTAAAACTCACAGTAAATAACATCGCATTTCTTCAAGACATCAAGCCCACGAAATGTTATGTCTTCTTCGTTCCACAGGCCCAGTCCGATCAGGTAAAGCATAGTAATAGTGAAGCAGTTAGGGTTTTAAACCTAAGGATGCCGCTGCTTGTAGAACCAGTATGGTATCAAAAGAACGACCAGCGCGGCAAGGCCATAGAAGAGAAAATCTCCTACTGCAGTAAAGGAAGAGATAAGCTGATAGAATGATCCGGCCGTATCGGCACTTCTGATGTAACCGTCTGCAACAAACATCAATATTTTTATTCCAGCTGCTACTATGATCAGGTTTAGTATTATTCCGCCGACGCCTTTTCCTTTCATATTAGTCTAGTCTTCCAGTATTGACCTTTCATATTTCTTGACGAGGATAGTTCTTATCCTTTTTGCCATTTTAGGGCCTATGCCATCGACCTTCTCTAAATCCTCTTTTCTTGCCATGAATATCTTTTCCGGAGATCCAAAGTGTTTGAGAAGTTTTTTAGCAGTTGCTGTATTCACTTTAGGGAATCCTGCAATCAATATCTCTTGGAAATCATTCATCGATTTTGCCTTCTTCCGCCCGCGGATATTGAAACTCTTTTTTCGTGGCAGCTGTTCTCGTTTTGCTATTGTAAGGAGCATCTCTGCAGTTTCCAGGTTATTCTCGGTTTTTATTATCGGCACTGCGTAATCTATGCTTATTGATGCAAGCGCGCCGCGTATTGCGTTAGGGTGGACATTTCTATCTTCAGCAAAAAGCCCGTTGCCTTCAATAATCATTATCGGGCTCGCAAAGTTTCTCTTCATTTCTTCCAGTTGCGCAAATAACCGTCCGTCGACCATGCTTGAAATAAAATCGCTGGACGTTTTCCGCTCTACACAAACACGTTTGCTCAGCAGATAATCTCCGACTTCCAGCTGCTTC
>CAYITT010000131.1:0-3002 GCA_964366275.1 uncultured archaeon | reverse complement strand
CGCAGCGGCGAGTTTACTGCCCAGAGGAGCACAAGCAGGCCGAAAATACAGATTGCGGCAAAGAGCCTTCTGGTATCGGATTTGATCAGCTTGTATACAGCAAAGAAAATCAAGAAATAGGCAAGAAGATGGACAACGTACCACATATGAAACAGGTTTAATACGCCTGACTGAAAGACATGGAAAATACTGAGTCCGGTCGCGTGGTAGATGTAAGCCAGCGCCTGGCCTGAGAAAAGCGCAAAGTAGAGGGCAAGAACCAGAATAAACGGGATGTATATGTGGAAGAATTTATTCTTCAGAAAGTCCTTTGTACCATGTCTTTCAATCGATGGTATGAAAAGTATGCCTGCTATGAAGAAGAAAGCACCCAGCATATACGTCCCGATGGTCCATAGCTGATTGGGGTACGCAACGTTCAGGTTCGTATGGAAAATAAACAGTAGAAACAGAGCCGCAGCACGCAAAGCATCTAATTCGAAGCGTCTTTCCATAGCTATTGATAGTAACGGTAAATTCTAATCTCTTAGTTAGGCTTTACGGCTATTATGACATGTTCCTTTTCCCTTGTCTGGATGTCGAATTCCTGCAAAACAACCATGTCAGACACTTTACCTCTCAGCGCTTGCTTTCTTTCCTCGTAATTCTCGTTATTGTAAAACACCGAAAACAGGACCAGCCCGCCGATCTTCAGCACCCGGAGAAAGTCAGATGTCTTGATCAAATGCATAGCATCTATGGAAACAATCGAGTCGAAAACCGCATCTTTGAAAGGCAGCATGTTTCCATCTCCAAGCACTTTCGGGAACAATGCCACGCTTTTGGCAAGCATTTCGGCATCAGAGTCAATGCCTACGAAATCGCCTTTGTATTCTCTCTGCAGATAACCGTTTCCGCAGCCTATGTCCAGAACAAGCTTCCTGTGGAATATCCTTGAGAAAATCTCCTTGTCGGTGTGCGCTCCTATAGCCAGATATTTCTCTTTCTGGATAGCTTCCCATGATTTGTATACCGAAGTCGTGATTTTCATCGTAATTGTCTCGTAATTTTTAAGCATTACATAGTAACGCCGTGCGTAAGGTTTAAAATCATATCCTTTATCTTAAGGAATATGGACGAGAAAATTTTAGTACGTATTGATGAGGAAACTCCGAGCGACGAGAAGATGGCAATTCGCCTGGTAGAGGTCAAGCATCTGAACCCAGAGTTCGCGGAAAAGCTTGATATTCTAGATAAAAAAATTGACGCTTTGACTGATATAGACGATGGTTTGGAGGCATTGAACGAGATAAAGAACCTTCTTGCTGATTTTTATGTTTCAATAAAAACTGTTGAAGCAAACCAGAACAAGCCTCTCCAGAGCGAGCTGAATAAGATCAGCGAGCTTCTCGACGTGATGACAAATTCGATCAGCGACATGGATACAAAACTGGTTGATAACAAAATCAACTACTCCGGCGTGCGCTATGATATAGACAAGGTATCTGCTTCGTTAAATGACATTTACAACTCGGTTGAGTCGCTGAAAGGCGTAAACGCCAGGGACAATACGGAAATAGATGATGTAAAAAATATGCTTCATGAGCAAAACCTTGCAATCAACTCTCTCGGAAGGAAAAGCGATTCGGTAACAGAGAGCATTATCCTCTCTTCAACAGACAGGGAAATAATGGAAGGGCACGTCCGTTCGGAACTAGAAAATTTACAAAATATTATAACCGGGCTCTCTTCTTCTGGAAATGACGAGTTGTTAAGCAAACTGGACGGGATAAAGAAATCCGTCGCTACTTCAGCAGCAAGAGTTACAAAAAACCAGACCAAAATCGATAAATCGATAAAGGATTTCAATGCTTATCTCATAAGATTAAACAGCATCGACTACATGCTCCGCCTTCTTCAGGCAAAGAACATGTTAAAGACAAAGAAACGCATGCCGAAATGGGCAAGGGATAAGAAGAAATCCATCGAAGCTTTGATTGCGGCAATAGAGGACGAAGTAGCTGACATTATGATAGTAAATGCCATACCTAAAACAGGTTTGGATGTTATCGTGCTTTCCAAGTCAATTGGCCGCACAAGAAAGAAGACGATGGAAAGGCTCGTTCAATTAATGGCTTCAGGCTATGTAGATGAGCGAAAAGTGAAAAGGAAGAAATTCTACTTTTTAGTGAGTTAAAATGAAACCTTCAAACAGAAGGTACATGACAATGCCTTCTAACTGGCCATGTGTGGAAGAAGAGCCTGCGTTTACGAACCCGATTCTTGGTATATATGATTACAGAGAAAGGAAATCAAAGCGGGTCGTTCTTGTCGAGTTTCCTTATCAGAGAAGCTGATTCTTCGTGAACTATTTTTCCTGTCTTTGCGTCTATATCGTACGTGATTACTGACAAATCTACTCCTATCATATTTATGGTCCACACAAGCTCGTCTTTCTTGTGCAGCGTTATGAGTATGTTTATCGTACTTCGCGTAAAATTATTTTGTGCAATCTCAAGTGCGTGTCCTATTGTTATTTTTAAATCAGAAAAATCCGGTTTCTTTATCTTATTTACCGGTCTTGTCTCTTTGCTGACCGTGACAAATTTTTCGTTTACAAACACGTCTATTGCTTTGTCCGTCTTCGGGTCGTAGTAGAGAAGTGTCCAATCTTTTACCTCTTCGCCTGCCTTCTTGATGCATGCAAAGCACGAGCCGGGAAAATAGTCGTGAAGTTGTTTTACATCCTCGTTCTGCTGTGCTTTTTCTATAGCGGTTTTGATTTCCATTTGTTGTATTTGGTAGTCTGTTTTTATAAATAGTTCCTTTTCGTAATGCAAGCAGAAAATTGCACCGTATCCGGAATTATATTAAAAATAAAAGTAAAAAATAGTCGGGTTTAAACTTCTTTTAGCTTGCTGGCAATGAAGCTTACGAGTTCTTCGTTTATAGGCAGGCTTACCGAACTTCTGTATCGCTTCTCGCCATCCGGATCGACGCCGTAGACCTTCTGGAGCATCGCG
>CAYITT010000130.1:0-3009 GCA_964366275.1 uncultured archaeon | reverse complement strand
CTTTATCAGCATCTGCCCCTGCCAGCTTTGCGAGAATATAACCCAGAATAACTGTCCTGTGACTGTGATCCGCCACGCTCTCCGGCTCGGGCACGCCCTCGTTCTTGAACCATGTTCGTTTTATCCTTTTCAGCGTGCCGACCTCAAAGATGAACTTTGCCACGTCTTTCATCTTTCGAATTTGGCTGTTAACCTTTTAATCTTCATTTTCCATTTAGCTTATGATTGCTGGGATGGCAGAACTTGGTAATAAACTTTCCAGAATTGAACGAATCGGAAAGTTCGCCAATACGCGCAAGCCTGGAATAACCCTTTTGCTAACGCAAAAGCGTTAGCGGAAAATCAGTTAGCTTGTTTGCCTTCGGGCAAGCGGGAGTTCAAATCTCCCTCCCAGCGCTTATTCAGGAAGCATTAAGATTTCGCGGCGCCCATCGGTTTTTAGCCTGTGCCGATAAGCGTAGTCTTTTGTTAATTTCAGTGGATTGTATTTTGCTCTCTTGTAATTCCAGATTTCTTCTTCGAGTTCTCTTGTTTCAGTTGAGCAATAGAATAAAGGATGCATTTTGACAACTCCATTTTCCACGGTTGCAGCAACTTCTGGCCAGGGTTCTCCTTCATGTTTCTTGTTGTAAGTGTCACAGTTTTTTCTGACTTGAGCCAGTTCTTGTTCTGCGTTTTTCTGATAGTTGTTGAGTCTGATATAATTTATGCTGCATCCGGTCAGAGTTGATCCTAAAATAAATCCCCCAACGCTTAGCGCAATGTTTTTTAATCTCATACAACCAGGATAAACCAAAAGTTTAAATTTAGAACCTCTTCGCGTCTTCGAGAAGCATGTCAGGGATATCCTTGTTTATAGCGAAGCGTAGCCTGCATTTATTGCAAAGCAGCAGATTCTTGCTGTACACAAGCGTACCTTTGCATTTCGTGCACGCGATGACATCAAGAAGCTTTTTCGATAACATAATAATTACTTGGAAGAAAAAGGATTAAATCTGCTCGACTGTTCATGTTTCACCCTTGTTTATTGCTTCCATATTCCATACATAACCGTCGAAAACGGCCGCGCAGGTAGCTAAGGCACTTTCACCAAGGCTTTCGTATAAGCTGGATGCTATTTCGTGCGAATTGACGCCGGAAATCTCATATTTCTTGATTGGCATATGAGGTGCAAAGCCGTTGTTATTAGCATTTAGAAGTTCATGTGTTGAAAATCCTCTGCACGGAAAGTCAATAGTCGCTTGCGCAGTCATGACATATTTTTCCGGTCTGTGTATTGGTCCTCTTGAATCATCTGTCTGCTTCACTATACCAGCAGAGAACGTCACTACAGGCACGTCTCTATCAAACGTTACAGCCAAAGATAGTGGTGGAATTGCGCCCTGAAGCCTATCAAGCCAAGCGTGCAATATTTCAGGCTCGAAGAATCTGCCATAATAGTGAAACATGTCTATCCGGCCTTCCCTGACATCCGCCTCTGGATCAGTTGTATGTTCAAAACCAACGTGCGGGCCGTTTCCGGCGAAAAGCATACGGTCTGCTCGTGCTATCATAACATTATACTCATCGGCTAAAATTCCGGAATCACATTGCTGAAGCTGAAAAGGACGGTCTGCGTCTCCACAGATACCATACGCAACAAACGGGTTTTCGTAAAATGTTTTTCCTGCAAGGAGTCTAACATCTCGCAAATGCATAATAGAATCTTTCTAAATGTAGTATAAAAATCTTGCCCTGTAAGAAAGGTTTTTATACCACGACAATCAGTAAGCGTAATTTACGCGTGGTTTTACTGCGGACTGAATCTGTTCTTTCTAGCTATTTCCCAGCCGCCCGGCCCGTTGCCATTTCTGACGCCTGCAACAGCACACACGCGTAGGTCGCCGTATTTTATATCTATGTAATCTGACATTTCATAGAGTTCCAGAGCAAGTTCACCAGCGCTTGTTACCTGAGGCATATCAAAAGTTGATGACCAAGGAAATTCCGGACCGAAATTTTTGTAATCCACATTTCCATCGTAAGTCTGGACAAATGCGAACCCAGTACCGATTGTCGGGTAGAATGGGAAAATATGAGAACTGTCTTCCTGTGTAGTAATTCCAAGAAGTGCTTCCGAATCATCGTTCTCAGGCATAATAACTCCGATAACTCTTGAAGTGGGTTTTTCCTTGCTGTCGTATTCAGGCCCTATTGCTGCAAGTATTTTTTCCGTGCGTATTGCCGGAGTTTCTTGTCTGATGCCGTTGCATAAGTACGACTCGAATACAGGATCAACACACGCCTGGTTATTTGATACTAGAAGCAGCCCGGTCTTCGGGTCTATTCTGACAGCCTGGTAGTGCCTGAAAATATCAAACGGCTCCTTTGAATCAACTCTTTCCATTCTGATTGTGTTCTGGTCTTCAAGATAAGGAGTAGCGTATCGCGACTTGCTAGCATCTGAGCGTCCTGTAACAAGATATGCAAAAGCCGGCTTTCCATCCAAAGAACCAAGCCATATCTGTCGTCCGGGATAATTTCCGCCAGGATTTGCCATTCAATATTTTTGCAGATGAATCTTATTAAACATCAGGGGGAAAATTTTCGTACTTCGGTTGTGATTTTAGTGTGATTTAGGATAAAGCTTCTTGTCTATTACGACCCGATCTGTCTTCGCGACGATTCCCTTCCGCGCCATGGCTTCTTTCGCGTCCATGGTCGCGTTTGCCAGCGCGACTAATTCTCCCTTTAGTGATATAATAGCTGTCAGCCTCTCCTTGTCGACATCGGTGCTTATTTTCGATATGGCCGGAGTGTAAACAGGCGAGCCATTGGCTATCGAGTAAACCGCGCTGTCTTTGACGATTATCTTTGGTAGGTGTTCTACAGCGGCCTCGACCGGAAGTATGTAATCCTTGATGTGCTCAGTTCCGTTTTCTTTCCACTCCACGTAGGCATCGGCAACGTCTTCCATTCTTACAAGATGAGTTTCGTCAAATCTTCCGGCCTTCGTTAGATCGGAAGAGC
>CAYITT010000129.1:0-3038 GCA_964366275.1 uncultured archaeon | reverse complement strand
ATTACATCAAAATCGATTGATTTCATAAGTGGTCCTTGGTATCATATTGCAGCAGTATGGAATCTCGAAAACACGCTGCCAAACGGTGAACTATTCGATATTTTTGTAAACGGCTCAGATAGTGGCACATCGGTTTTCACACAGTTTGATACCGCAGGTGTATTCGGCCAGCACATGTACATAGGCGCGAACAACATCGGAACCAATCAGGCAAATTCGACATTTGACGAATTTCGTATCTCTAATTATGCGCGCACGCCAGCAGAGATAAATCAATCGTACCGAAAATTTTCTGCCCACCCAAGCAGCAACGCAACAATTAACTTGACGAATATACCAGATGGCACATACTTGTGGAATTGCAAAGTTTACGACAACGAATCCCAGGCAACTTTCGGCACATCCAACTTTAGCATTTACATTGATAAATCAACCGGACCTAATGTGACGGCAATAAACCTGATTCCCAATTCCACCGATAACATGGACCCAAACTCGCTGATAAATATAACGGCAAATGTAACAGACCCAAGCGGCGTAAGCAGTGTAATATTCCAGTGGAAAGAGACAGGCGATTGGACAAACGATACCATGGATTTCGATTCGGTCAGCGGTCTTTTTGTCAACGCTTCGATTACCATAGACCCGACTGGCGGCATTTATTTCTACAGGATAACGTCAAACGATACAAGGAATTCAATAAACGTCTCCCTGGCCAGAAACTTGTCTGCTAATTTCGACTACAGCTGGACTTTATTGCCGTCAACTCTTGGAAACACTTCAGGCCTGATAAACATAGTCAAGAATGTAGGAAATATAACAATAAACAATACAGGCGACGATACACTCCAATTTACAATTTCCGATGACTGGCCTTTCACGGTGTTCTATAATGGTTCTGAAAATCCATTATACGTCGTAGGCCCGAAGAAGGCGGCTACTGTGGGAGTGAATGTCACATTTGAAGGTAGCAATAACGAACGGACCATAATAATAAACGTGTCTGCATCCCATGCATCGCAGACCCCGTCGCCTTTGTCGGGGTTAGTCAATGCAACGCTCGCCTCCTTTACAGGCGGACCCTATCTCGTTGCTACATTGACCAGCACTCCTGCATCAATATTACAGAGCACGGGTGCAAATCTTACAGCAACTGTAAAGAACATAGGAAATGAGACTGCCATAAACGTGACTCTGAACTGGACGCTTCCTTCAGGATGGACTCTTCCTTCAGGAAACGCGAGTGTATTTTTTGGAAATATAAGCGTGCAGGTTACGAACATAAGCACCATAGAAGTTTATGTAAACTCTTCTGCTGACAGCAGCATCGTCACTATATGTGCAAACACAACGAGCAACAATACGAATTCATCATCAGCTTGCGGCAATATTCAGGTCAGCTGTAACAACGATGATAATGTCTGCGGAGCAAGTTGTTCTTTTACAAATGACAACGACTGCCCTGCTGGTATAATAGGCGGCGGAGGCGGCGGCAGCCCGGCACAGGGCGGCGCTGGGGGCGGGCTGCCGACCGTGACGAAATTTACCATAGATGCTGAATCGAGAATAGATGCTTACAGAGGACAGACAGGAGTGATTCGCGCAAAAGTGAAGAGTCCGGACAAGAGCCTTAAAAACGTGCGAATGACCGTGCTTGGTTATCCGGCAACGCTTGTCACTGTCCTGCCGCCGGTGATAGATGCTTTTTCAAGCGGCGCAGACGAGTTCATTGCATATCTTACAGTGCCTAATTACACTTCCTATGGCCCGCACAATATCACGCTTATTGTAAGAGGCACGAAGCCGGGGGGTAACACGACCGAAATAGAAGGGCAGCACCGCGTGGTATTTTTTGTGCATAACGTGGAGGAAAAGGATATTGAAGCTCTTTCTATGAAGGCAAGAGAAAACGTAATGCTTATGCAGTCTTCAGGTCTGGTAAGCGATGACATAATATCTTTGCTTGAACACGCTGATCTGATGATTCGCAACTACGATTATGATAACGCGAAAATTGCCTATGAGGATATAATAAGAACCAGCAATTCTGCATTTTCACTCCAGTCAACGCTGCATGAACTGGGCAACGTTCTGGAAGAATCAAGACAATACGGGTTCGACACGCCAGAAACCCAGAAGATGTACGCGCTTTCGCTTGCAGCTTTCGAGCGCGGCGATTATGGCAAAGCGCAGGAGCGTATAACAGGAGCACTGGTTGCCCAGAACAGGGAAATAGGCGACAAGCTGCTCTTGTACAGGCTGGTTTACGTTTACCCTTACCAGTCAGCAGCAGCAGCAGCGGTTTCTATAGTGCTTATTATTGTCCTGAAGAATTACCTGTCTTACCTGAGAAGAAAGTCAAAAATAAAGGAATTAAAGAAAGAAGAAGATGCCATAGAAAAGACAACAAAAGACCTTCAGAAAAGGTTTTTTGTTGACAGCCTTATGAGCAGCGGATCTTACAAGCAGAATATTCAGAACTTTTCAAGACGTCTTGCCGCCATAAAAAGACAGACCATATCTCTTTCTTCAAAAGGTGACGGAAGAAGGAAAGTCATGGACGCAATGAAAGATATGCAGAAGAAATATTTCATCGAGAAATCTGTCGACAGGCGCGTATACGATAAGACAATGAGGGAGTTGGAAAAGGAGCTTTCTGAGATAGAAAAAACCAGAACAAAGAAAGGAACGCTTTCGCTCGCGTTTGTGTTTTTACTTCTTATTTCTCCATTTTCGTATGCTGACGAGAAGTCGGATGCTATAGATTCTATAAGTTTTGGCGAATCGGTGATAATCGAAATGAACAGCTACGGGTTCAAGACGGAGAGACTCAACGATACGCTGTCTGAAGCAAAGAGCCTTTTTTCCCGGGGTGATTATTCTGCCTCGTCTTCGGTGGCGAGATACATAGGCGCACTCAGGGATATGGCGCTCGAAATATATAACCTGTCGGACAGCATTGAGAACAGGCTATACGATCTGGAATCGAAAGGTATTGATGTCGCTATAGCCAGGACATACCTTGTTTCTGCTATGGA
>CAYITT010000128.1:0-3061 GCA_964366275.1 uncultured archaeon | reverse complement strand
CATAACCGCGAAGAATCATTGCGCGTCCTACCATGACGTCTTCTATCAGCCTTGGCTGATTGACGCGTAACATGAGACGGAATATTTCATGAAGCAGCAGCGTGCGCACGCCTCTCTCATCCATTTCAAGAATCAGAGGATTGTTGTAGTTAAGACAAATAATAGCCTTCTCCGTGTCAAAAACAGTGACATCGTAGTCGCGTATATGTAATTCCATGCGGCTGAAGGGAAGAGGGAATGGGTTTTTTATTATCACGCCGTCAAAAATACGGGATACAAAATCTGTTTTTTCATCCCTCTCGAATTTCTTGATAAGGCGCATGAACAATACTAGCCTCTGGAAGATATATAGATTATATTCAATAATTAATTATGTCATTGATTAGCATTCGTTTAATGCACAAAAGTGACCTGGAAAAACTGTCGGAGATATACACAAAGGTATACGACGAATTCGACGTTGGAGAGCGGTGGACGAAGAAAAAGGCGTTCGAACTCCTGGAATACTGGATTAAACGCCAGCCTGACCTATCGTTTGTTGCAGAAGTAGACGGTAAAATTGTAGGCGGTTTTATTGCTGGCATAAAACCATGGTGGAATGGGAACCATCTTGTTGATGGTGAGATATTTGTACACCCGGAATTTCAAAAGAAAGGCGTAGGCAATGCTCTTTCTAAAATTATGTTCAAGAGGGCTATAGAAAAATACGATGCAAAGGTCTGGGATACCTATACATTCAGAGGGAAATTCCCCCTGAAGTGGTACAAGAAATTGGGCTTTGAAGAAATAAATGAATGGACTATGATAAGCGGCGATATAAGGAAAGCTCTGGGAAAGTTAAAGTGATAATTATGAAGAACCAGGAAGTTGCAAAGCTGCTCTATGACATAGCTGATATACTAGAGATAAAAGGTGAGATGACCTTCAAGGTAATCGCCTACAGGCGGGCGGCGCAAACAATAGAATCAATGAGCAAAGACATCGAGGATGTAATTGCAAAAGGAGAAAAGATCCCCGGTGTCGGCGGGGGCATAGAAGAGAGAATAGTGGAATATCTGGAAGGAGGCAGATCAAAGTACCTTGAACATATAGAAAAAGGTCTTCCGCCTGGACTTGTTGAGCTCCTGAAACTTGAGGGAATAGGGCCGAAGAAAGTCAAGCTGTTTCTGGATCACAAGATAAAAAATATCAAAGAGCTCGAGACAGCTGCAAAGGCTGGCAAGCTGCGGAGTATCTCTGGATTAGGAGAAAAGACAGAACAAAATATTCTGCATAGCATAGAGCTGTCGAAGAAGCGCGGCGGACGAATGCTGCTTGGCTACGCTGCGGATATTGCCGAGGAAATAATAAAAGAACTGAAAAAGACACCGATAGAAAAGATAAACGTGGCCGGGTCAATAAGGAGAGGGCGGGAGACGATAGGCGACATAGATATACTTGTTACATCAGGCAAACCAAAAGATGTTATAGATTTTTTCACTAAGATGAAATTTGTCGGGGATGTTATAGCAAAAGGGTCGACGAAAGCGTCGATACACCTTAATAGCGGTACACAAGTGGATTTACGTGTTCTGCCGCCAAAAGAGTACGGGTCTGCGCTGATGTATTTCACAGGGTCCAAGGAACATAATGTTGAACTCAGGCGTATCGCTATCGCGAAGCGTCTTAAGCTGAGCGAATACGGACTGATCAAACAAAGCACCAAAGGTGCTTCAGGCAGCGGAGACAAGTTCGTTGCAGGACGCAACGAAGAGGAAGTCTACAAAGCACTTGACATGCAGTACATCGAACCGGAAATCTGGGAAAATCGTGGAGAAATAGAGCTGGCACAAAAAAGAAAACTGCCTAAGCTTATTGGATATGGTGATATCCTCGGCGATTTGCAGATGCATACCAAATGGAGCGACGGTGTAAATACAGTAGAGGAGATGGCAATCGCTGCAAAGGACATTGGTTACAAATACATTTGTATAACGGATCATATCGGAAAACTGATGATTGCCAACGCGATGGATGAAAAAAAAATAGAAAAACAACGAAAAGAAATAGATTCAGTCAACAAAAAAGTCGTTGGGATAACCGTGCTGCAGGGCGGCGAGATAGATATCAGGGCTGACGGATCACTTGACGTCAAGAATAACGTACTTGAGAAACTGGACATTGTTCTAGCGTCGCTGCATTCAGCTTTCAAGAACAACGGCACAGGGCGCATACTAAAGACAATGGAAAACCCGAACGTTGACATAATCGCGCACCCGTCCGGACGTCTAATAGACAAAAGAGAAGGTGCAGACCTTGACCTCGGCAAGATAATCGACAAGTCGAAAGAAACAGGAACTATTTTAGAGATAGACGCGCAACCTGAAAGGACAGACCTCAACGATATAAACACAAAAGCAGCCATAGAAGCAGGGTGCAAACTTGCTATAGATACGGATGCGCATTCAGCAGAACAGTTGCGCTACATGCGTATGGGCATAACGACAGCCCGCCGCGGCTGGGCAAAGAAGAACGACATTATCAATACACAACCGCTGGAAAAAATGCTCAAGATGCTGAAAAACTAGTTGTTGACTTTAATTATATTTCCCTTAACTTCAAATTTTACCGGTAAAAACTGTTCAATGACCCAGATATTTGTCTTGACGTGATCGGTTATTTCCGCTACGCTTATCTGGCTGCTTCCTTTTGCAAAAGCTAGAAACGGCAGCAACTGGTCTGCTGTATGTTCATCGATGCATGCGTTGCTTGACATCTGTTTTTTTAATCCAATAGCAGCTTCTACGCCAACGTTCTCCGCCGTTTTTCCTTTTTCACCGAGAGCAGAGAAGCCTAACACACAGTTGCTGTAATTTGAAACAGCGAGCAAAGAAGAGCCCGTTGATTTCGAAGCGACGTATTTGACGTCCTTCGTACCTTCCAACTTCGTCCCAGCTACCTGACGCTCCGCTACGGAAGCTTTTTTTAAATCTTCGGAAGCAATACTAACCAGTTCTATCTTTTCTATGCCGTTTCTTTTTACCAGATTCAAGGTTTTAGGCTCGCCGGGATTGATTTTCCC
>CAYITT010000127.1:0-3064 GCA_964366275.1 uncultured archaeon | reverse complement strand
GAACATGGGAAAAATGACGTTTTTAATATTGGAAATGATTTAGAACCTATAGCAATGCAGGAGCTTGCAATGAAAATAACACGATTGTCAGGTTCGCATAGTCCTATAAAGTATGTCGATCTAAAAGACAGCGACCGTTCTGAAGCGAGGGAAATTTTCAAAAGAGTACCAAATATCATAAAGGCAGGAAAACTATTAGGTTATGAGCCGCGGACGGGTTTGAACACGGGCCTTCTCGAACTCATAAGTAACAGGAGAAATTTGAATGAAAATTTATAGCCAATCTTTGGACGTTGCATTGGAAAGAATAAGAAATGGCAGCGTAAATATTTGTGTCATCGGCGCCGGAACGATAGGTCTGCCGCTTGCGACTTTTTTGGCAAATAAGGGTTTCTCTGTCGACTGCTACGACAAGAGCGAAGAGCGTGCCAGACAAATAAACGAAGGCCGGGTTTTCTTCGAGTATCATGAAGGTCTCAAGAAGGCCCTGGAAAAAAAGGCAATAAAGGCAACCACAGATCCTTCGGTCGTGAGAAATAGCGAGATACTATTTGTCTGCGTCCCTACGCCACTTACAAAGGACAAAGCGATGGACATTTCTATACTTACTGATGTAGCAGAGAATATCGGCACGCATCTTGCAAAAGGTCATTTGATTGTTTTTGAGAGCTCAGTGGCCATAGGTACTACGAGACGTGTAAAAGAAAAACTTGAAGAGATAAGCGGACTTGAGGCTGGTAAAGATTTTGGTGTTGCTTACTGCCCGGAACGTTATAATCCTGGTCTACCGCGAGAAACTCACCCGGAAGTAAAATATGATGAAAGCTCTCTTCGTGAACACCACAACCTTGACACGATAGGCCGTGTCATCGGCGCTGTCGACGAGAAAAGCCTTCTTTTAGCCAAAGCGGTTTATTCAAGAATAATAAAATCTCCGATAAAGACCGTGTCATCCATAGAAGCGGCGGAGGCTACGAAGCTATTGGAAAATATATTTCGTGACGTTAACATAGCACTCGTTAATGAATTGGCAAAGGTGTATTCAAAATTTGATCTGGATGTTTATGAGATAATAGAGGCTGCTAAATCGAAGCCTTTTGCGTTCCTTCCGCACTATCCCGGCGCCGGAGTAGGAGGCGAATGCATCCCTGTTGATACGCATTATCTGATAAAACAAGCCGAAGAAATGGGCATGAACACCAGACTCATGAAAGCTGCGCGCGAAGTAAATGATTCGATGCCGTACTACACGATCAATCTTCTCGAAACAGCCCTCCGGAAATCTGGCCGCGATCTGCGGAACGTTGAAGTTTGCATATTAGGTGCGTCTTACAAGAAAAATATCGACGACATTCGATTATCGCCTTCCCTGATAATTGCCGATGAACTGAAATCTCTTGGTGCCAGAGTCAAGATATGCGACCCTGTTGTCAACGCAGCCAAGCTAAAAAACTACAAAGTTGTGTCTGTGGAAAAAATATTCGAGAATACGGACGCCATTATTCTTGTGACTGATCATGACGCTTTCCAGTCAATCGACTTTCCCAAGACATCAAAAGGTATTGTGATCGTAGATGGGAGAAATTTCTTCCTCAAAGAGGCCCTTGAAAGCCTCGGATATAATTATGTCTGCGTAGGAAAGCATTCTCCATGAAAATACTAGTGGTCGGTGTCAATGGCATGCTTGGGAACTCCATAGCCCGCGCGTTTCCTGGAGAAGTCAAAGGGACTTACAACAGTGTTTTTATTGAAAGCAATTTCAACGATGTAAAACTAGACATAACCAACAATGAAGAAGTTTTGTCCGTAGTAAAATCCATATCTCCTGATATCGTATTCAATTGTGCCGCAATGACAAACGTTGATTCCTGTGAGGAAAACAGGCGCGCTGCCGAGAAAATTCATGTTGACGGGACCAGGCACCTGTCCGAAGCCTGCAGCAGGGTTGGCGCCAAGTTCGTTCATATATCAACTGATTTTGTTTTCGACGGGAAGAACGGCAACTACAGCGAGAGTGACAGAGCCGTACCGATTAACATTTATGGAAAAACAAAGCTGGCTGGCGAGGGAGTTCTCGGTGAAGATGATTTATTGATAAGGACATGTATTTTCGGGATAAATGTAGAGGCCAAGAAAAGCATGGTCGAATGGATCGTACACGAACTTGAGAATGATAGACCGATAAACGTGTTCAACGATAGTTTTTTCACGCCGATTTACACGGGGCATCTTGCAAATATAATGCTTGAAATGTGCAGGAGAGAAATGAAAGGCCTGTATCACGTAGCTTCTGCGGAAAGAATCGACAAATACGCGTTCGCGCTTGTCGTAGCAGACATTTTCGGCCTTGATAAAAACCTTATATCGCCTTCTTCAATAAAGGATTTTAATAGAAAGGCCCCGAGACCTGTTGACACTTCACTGCGTTGCAGCAAAGTATTGTCGCATGGAATAAGGTTAAATGATTTTAAAGAAGAACTCAAGATGATGAAAAATGACTGGCATAGAAATTAACAACCTGAAGGTTCATACGGACAACCGCGGATGGCTCGTAGAAGTATTGCGCTCCGAACATACAGGTGACCACATAAAAGGCCAGTTTTACGTCACGGTTGCAAAGCCTGGTATTACAAAAGCAAACCACTACCACAAGCGCAAGACCGAGTGGTTTTGTGTCATAAAAGGCGAGGGTTTGCTGAAACTGAAAAATCTTTCTTCAGGCAAGGAAGAGGATGTAACGATGGGTGAGAAAAATATGGTGACCGTCAGGATACCGCCAAATATTGTTCATTCGATTAAGAACACCGGAAATGACGATATGTTCCTGCTTGCGTACATAAGCGAAACGTTCAACGCCGACGACCCTGATACATATACTTACGAACTGTGATTTTCATGAGACAAAAAATTGCCATAATAATGCCGGCTTACAACGCAGAGAAATTTGTCGGGGATGTGATTAAAAATATCCCGAAAACAATCGCAAAGAAAGATGTAATAGTAATTGACGACGGCAGCAAAGACGACACGAGATCGGAAGAGCGTCGTGTAGGGAAAGAGTGTA
>CAYITT010000126.1:0-3072 GCA_964366275.1 uncultured archaeon | reverse complement strand
TGAATGAAAAATTAGCAGAAGACACGTTTCTTACGGAAGTGGGTATGAAAATGGGGGGTATTACAGAAGCGTTGCCCGATTGTGCAAAAAGCCTTATAGAATAATTACCGCTCTGCGGCGGGGAAGTGAGGTTTAATTCGAATATTCCGGTGGCCACCGTGGTTGCAGTGGAGGAAGAAACAACGCCAGTCGAATTCGAAAGCGTTGCATTGACAACTATGCCCGGAGCGCACGAAGAATTGCTGCTGAAAAGCACGCAACCTTTGACAAATAGTGGCGAACTTGCCTTTACAATTGAGTCCGCGCCCACGTCAAAAAAGTCCGCATGAGCCGCAAAACTAAACAATACCAGTATTACAAGCACGTTTACCGCTATTTTTTTCATTAGATCCCCCTTGCGGTTGAAGGTTAATTGCAGAAACGTGATATATAAACATAACTCCACTTCGGAATATACTACTATAAGTTATGATGTGGAAAGAATCAGCACACGGCGGTGTCATTATTGCCCGGCGTAAATAGCTCTACGGTCGTCGTCCCCGTGCAGACGACACCGGCGTTGCAGGGTCTTATCTGGTTTGGCGCGATGTATTTGAAATAATTGTCATTCCAGACGCATTTTCTTGAAAATCCGTCAACAAATATATCGATTTCGTTTATGTCTATCGGTATAGTTCGTATGTTCTTGACATATATCAGCCCGTTCGCGTCAATACTGTCTATGACAGCGGTCTTCCACTCATGAGGAATTTCCTGGGTCACCCCATAAGTCTTGACGCAGTTAGTGACCATAGCCAACGCGGTGACGAATAGTATCATCACAACGAATATGCATGCATAAAGCAGATCGTTTCTGGTTATCTTCATCGTGTAGTAATGTCTGATGAAAAGGATGATGAAAGGCGAGATGAAAAGCATGATGTTTCCCGGGACGCATGTAGCTTCCAGAGGCAGGAAAGATAATACAAGGAAGAAGAATGTAAGGAATTTTATGTCAAAAACTGTTCGTGTTATATCGCTTTTCTTCATGGATAACTATTGCCCAGGACATTAAAATAATCTTATTTCAGAACGTAATCCCAGCCGGGCCGCCATGCTTTATTCTTTCGCCAGTCTTCGCTTATAGCCTGTTTCCACGTTCTGCCTTTCAAGAGCACGTCCAGAGCAAGCTGAGGTGCCTGGTGAGCTACTATGGCTATATGCTTACCGTCATAGTTTTTCTTGAGGAAATGAAGGAAGTCGCCGATTCTTTTCTCGACATCGCTGTAACTTTCTCCATTGGGGAATTTTTTATCAATGTATTTGGCAAGGTCGTTCTTGAAAGCAGCCGACGGCTTTTCCGTGAAATCGCCGTAGTTGCATTCCCGCAGTCTCTTGTCCTTGATTATTTTGTAATTGTCAAATCCGAGCTTTGCGGAATCTACAGCACGTTTTAGGTCAGAACAAAAAACAACATCAAAGTGCTTGCCAGAAACAAACTTACCAAGTTCTTTCGCCTGCTTTATTCCGGCGTCAGATAACTTGCCGGGTGCCCAGCCTGTTGCAAGGTTTTTTTCATTATCAGTAGTTGTCCCATGAACAAAATAAGTTATCTTTACAGCCATTAAAAATTCTTTTCCCTGACGATCTCGCCGTCCTTCAGCCAGACGCCCCTGTCAGCTTTTGCACCCAGGGCCTCCTCATGAGTTATTACAATAATCGTCTGGTTTACTTTCTCGTTTAGCTCGCGAAGCGCGTGAAATACGTTCAGTGCGCTCTTAGAATCCAATGCTGCGGTAGGCTCGTCTGCCAGCAATATCTCCGGCTTGTTTACAATGGCGCGCGCTATGCCAACACGCTGCTGTTCACCGCCGGAAAGCTGCGAAGGAAAGTTTTCGGTTCTCTGGCCTATGCCAAGTATGTTCATTACTTCCTGCGCATTTTTGCGCATGACTTCGTCGCTCTTGCCAGCAAGCATCTGCGGAATGAAGACATTCTCCATGGCGTTGAGTTCCGGCAGCAATGAATAGAACTGAAAAACAAAGCCTAGTTCTTTTAATCTGAATTTTGTCTTCTCTTCATCGTTCATTTTATGTATGTCATGTCCCCTTATTCTCAGTTCGCCTTTTGTCGGATCATCAAGCACACCCATTATGTGGAGCATTGTAGATTTGCCTGATCCGGACGGGCCCATTATGGAAATGAATTCCCCTTTCTTCACGTTGAGATCGACACCATTAAGCGCATTGACCTTGACAGCTCCCATGTCATATATCTTGTAAACATTCTTCATTTCAATTATATTCATTATCGATCCCTTTTCTTCCGAAGAAAAGGTCTAGATCTTACCCAAAAGAAGGTAAGCTCCGACTTCGTCTTCGAATATTATTATTTTCTTTTGTTCTCTTTTTTCTCCTTAATATTTTTCTTCTGTTCTCTTCAGTTTTCTTTGCACGCGGTAGCTTTCTTTTGTCAAAAGAAAGCTCCGATTAGTCGACGGTTTTTATCGTATCAAGTATTTTTTGTTTCGATGCGAGTTTTGCGGGTATATATCCGGCCACGAGCGACGCAGTCAGTATGGTCACAGCAACGCTGTATATGGATTCGGGAGGCAGGTAAAGAACCAGCGCTCCTATAGAAAGCTGTATCGGATTGACTGATGTTGAGTAGCTTATAGCATAATACATGCCAACACCCAGGGCTGTTCCCAATGCACCCAGTATCAGCGACTGGAACAGGAATATGTACATTATCTGATTGCTGTTCATGCCTATTGCCTTCAGGACGCCTATTATTCTCTTTTTCCTGGACGTGTTGATGAAAACCACGATACCTATTGTAACAACAACAACCACAATGCCTACGATAGTTGACATAACGGTCACAACGCTGAAAGTCGATGTTATTGCACCGACAAAGCTCGACGCCTCCATCCACGTTTTGACCTCTGCATTGCTGACGCCCTGTTCGAGTATGAATTTCTTGACCGCTTCCGCATTATCCCTGTTCTGAATCTTTACGAGAACGCTCGATGCCTTGTCGTCCAACTCCATAACCGATTTTCCTTCATCAAACGTGATGTACGCCATCTGT
>CAYITT010000125.1:0-3080 GCA_964366275.1 uncultured archaeon | reverse complement strand
GCTTTTCAGATAGAGAAATAATCTGCCCGGTCTTTTTCTCGATTATAGGCGAGTGCATTTTTGTGTCGCAAGTTTTACGTATAATCTTCTTGACATCTGTGAACAGTCCACGGGCAAAAATTCTTGCCTTAGCGGCTCCGTGTTTGCCTGACTTGGATTTCTGGATCTTTTCGACAGTGCATGGTACGTCATCTATCAGTACATACGAACCAGGCTTAAGATTCTTGATTTCGATTGACTTCTTTTCCATTATAATCAGCTATCTCTTCTTGAGTGAAATATATAAGTATAGTTTAAGCTCAACGCACGGCGTTTAGATATCGTGCGTTAGGCAGCTCCTTTCCTTTCCGCCACGAATTTCACGTCGCTTTCCATGACGGTTTTTTTGCCGGCAAATCTTGAAATTTTGACAGCCTGTTCTGCGATCTCAAGCCCTTTCTCTTCTATTATCTCCCTTATTTCTTCCAGCGCCTGCTTGGAAATCCGCTTTATTCCGTTCTTTTTGGCTATTCTTTCGAAAGCGAGAAGCGATAGCATGCTATTAATTAGACGGGCATTATAAAAAGTGTATGGGGTCGAGAAATTACTGGTCATCCTGGATGCTTTGCGTAGTTATTTTTCTTGTCTTCATTGTCCAGAATATTTTTCCAGGGCTGACCGATGGGCTTGCGCTCGATTCCAGATTTGTGAGTGAACCGTGGCTCTTGATTACGTCCATGTTTATTCACGGCTCCTCGCTGCACCTTTTGGGCAATCTATTTGCTCTCGGTCTCTTTGGTATTCTGCTCGAGCAGGAGATAGGAACTAGACGTTTCCTGATTATTTACTTCGTCGCCGGGATAATAGCAGGCCTGATAGGTTCTTTCTTCTACCCGTCATTGATAGGAGCGTCCGGCGCGATTTTTGGTGCAATGGGCACCTTAGCCGTAATGAAGCCGAAAATGACGGTCTGGACTTACGGCGTTCCAATGCCTATGGTCGTAGCGGCAGCCTTTTGGTTATTGCTAGATATAGGGGGAGTCTTTTACCCGACAAACGTGGCAAATATAGCTCATATAGCCGGACTGGCCTTTGGTGTTTTAGTGGGTTTATTGATCAGAAAGCCCGAACCCAAGAAGCCCAAAAGAACGCGCCTTCTTGACGATGGCGACTTTAACAGATGGGAAGACCGCTGGTTCGGCATCTGAATGGTTTTAAGAAAGCTGTTATTTTCTAGCTAATTATGAAGGCAAGATACATTTCAGTTCCCGGAGACAATAAGAAACACTCAGAGGATTTCTCGTACACAGGATTACGCAAAGGCAGGCTGGTTGCAGCGGTCGGTGACTGGGCAACCAATCTTATTGGCGGACTCTATATAGACAGGGAAACAGCTCTTGCTTTTGGCCACTCCCCGAACACACAGTATTCCGGCGGATCCATAGGCGCGCAGATTGCCAGAAGGGTTGTTGAGAAAAGCGAAAGCACCGGTCACAAACTTGTGGGGGAAATAAACAATGCACTTGCCGCTAAATATGAAGAACTTGCAGACAGAGGCCACGAAGAGTTGAGAAATTTCCGTGAGGATCCGAGATTATGTTTTACTGGCTTTCTGGCTCATGTAACAGCCACGCATGATGAAATGACGCTGACAAGCGTCGGCGACGTGATGATCTACATGAATGGCAAACGCCTCGCCGGAGAAGAAACGAAAATCCAGAGGTTCCTGAACGTGGTTCGCCAGGCATATATTGACGCCACGGGTGACATCAACGGGGCGTATGACGTGATCAAACCCATAATCAGGGAGCAGTATAGATGGCAGAACGGAACTCATCCTTTATCGTGCGCATCTATAAACGGCAATCCTATGCCTGCAAAAGGCATTGTAACGTCAACCATTATTAATATGCCTAAAAAGCATGCAAGTCTTTTGCTGTTTTCGGACGGGTATGTTACTCCAAGTGATTTAACTATAGAGGGCCTTGAGGATATGCTGGCATATGTATACAGAGTGGATCCGTACAGATGTAAGCAGTTCCCGGCTGTCGGGACGCTGAAAGACGACAGGACTGCCCTAGAAATATCGCTAAACCAGAATTGGGACGCACTGTTTATAGAGGAAATAAAGTCCGGAGCCGCCTAAAACAAGACCTGCGAGGCAGTGTTGTATAAAGTGTGATAAAGAAGAGTATTGCAGGATTGTTGAAATCAATCCATTCGTCCGTATTTCTTGTGCGCAGCTTCTGCAGTCATTATTTCAGTTATTTTAACAATTTTGTTTTCTTCTTCAATAACGTAAAATGCGCGGTAGTCTCCGATGCGCAATCTGTATGCAGATTTCAAAGTTCCCTTGATTTCTTTCTTGTCGCCATGAATATCCGGGTAAGGAGATTCTTTCAATGAACGCAGTCCTTCCTTTATGTTTTCAGATCTTTTCTTGTCTAGAGATTCGAGAAATTTTAAAGCGCTATTTTCTATTAGCACTTTCCACATCAGGCCAGCTCCGTGAATTTGCCTGTTTTAGCTATCTTATGCTGGGTCTCAACGAAGTAATCATTTCTTTTTGCTTCCTCGTAAAACTCAATCAGTCTGTCTAGCAATGTGTCGTAAGTGTCTTCCATAGTTCCAAGACCCTTCAGCTTGTCTCTTGTTTTGTTTTCTATCTGGATGGTTGTTTTTGACATATCTATAATTACTATATCTAATTATATAAAGTTATTGTTTAGCCATAAAAATCAACAAACCCGCAACAGCACCCCGAATTTAGGCCAAAATTGGCTTAATTCTACTATATATGGTGGTAGGCACTTTTGGCTAAAAGCGCAACAGGAGGCTATTAAATGCATGTAATCAACACTTAGCGCAACAATGCCACCTGCGATAAGCTTTATAAAGCCCTATGCTTCGTATGGAGAAATCTTTAAATACTTTACGGCACAAACTAATGGTTTGACGAACAGGTATAATATGTTACTTTAAGAGAGTAACAAAATTGTTTTGGGGTGTTAATAATGGATAAATGTCCTGAGTGTGGTTCTAAGCATTTCTACAGAGATCCGGAGAAAGCGGAAAAAGTCTGCGCAAAGTGCGGCTTAATC
>CAYITT010000124.1:0-3092 GCA_964366275.1 uncultured archaeon | reverse complement strand
ACCGGCTGCAGCGAATCGGTCAAGTACAAACTCGAGCATGCGCTTAGATCCCAGGTAAACGTAAGGCTTCGGCCTTACATCTGTCAGTGGTCTAAGCCTTGTTCCCTGCCCGCCAACTAATATCAGAGATTTTTCTTTCATAACAATACACTACTCAATGGTCACAGCAAAGTATAAAAACCGCTTCATTCGTGCAAAAAACGCTTATAAAGTTCAACGGACAATACAAAGATAGAAAAATGCTTGCCAGACAAGTTCCTGACGAGCGACTTTCTGTGAAGCCACCTACGCTAAGTAGAACTTCATATTGCATTAACATAAGAAAAGGTGATTAACATGGAAATACAGCCTCCGATGAAACAAATGGGATACGACCGTGCTATTGTAGTCTTCTCGCCAGAAGGCCGCATGTATCAGGTCGAATATGCACGAAAAGCGGTGGAAAAGGCGTCTACAGTTGTCGGCGTACAGTTTGCCAGTGGTGTAATACTTACAGCATCCAGATCGATACAGAAACTGCTTGTCCCGGAAAGCATCGAGAAGATATCAAAAATCGATGAACATATAGGGATAGCGTCCTGTGGAATACTTGCAGACTGCCGTATACTTGTTGATTATGCACGCGTGAAATCGCAAGTCAATCGAATAACTTACAGCGAGCCTATGGAAGTAAGCGCACTTGTAAAAGATATCTGTGACAGGAAACAGAGATTCACCCAGATGGGAGGAATAAGACCTTTCGGGGTTTCGCTGCTTGTTGCAGGAACTGACCATGCTAATCATTTATATGAGACAGACCCTTCCGGAACTATGCGCGAGTGGAAAGCTCACGCAGTCGGACGCGGAGCAAAGGATGCAAAGAAAGTTCTTGTAGAAGAATTCAAGGACGGGATGACAAGGGAAAAAGCCCTTGATCTTGCGTTAAAAGCTCTAAAGACCGGTGAAAAAAAGCTGACGACACGCTCGGTTGAAGTCGGTGTTGTCGAGAATGGCAAGTTCAAGTATCTCGACAGAAACGAACTCAAGGAAGTTTTGAAGAAATTCGTTTAAACTTTTTAAAAAAGTTTAATCAAAAACCAAAAAAGAACTTATTACTTATAAAGCTCGCTGTCGCTCGCGACGAAAACTTTTACATGCAGCTTACGGTTTGTTCTGCTTCGAGCGTCCCTTTGTATACGCACGTCTTTGCTAGTATGTCTACGGATCTTAGACAATCAGAATCTTTTATTGTTGTTGCATTCAGTGATACCGCGCATTCCTTTACAGTTCCTCGCGATACGTAGTATGTTATAGTGATTTTATTTTCCATGTCCAGATAATAAAACGAAACTCCGTTATTGGCGTATACCATTGAATAATTAACAACTTTTATGTCGTTGAAATATAGATTACCGTTGATGGTTTTGACAGATCCTTGTAATTGCAAAGCCGTGCAGCCCAACGAAAATACTACGAGTACAAGCACACCGGCTATAATTAAATTTTTCATATAATAAATTCAGTGATTACACTTATAAGAGCATCGTTTTTTGAGGGTCATATTAAAACACGGACGCCATCAATAGCGCTAACGTCCATAACAAAATCTGGATCAACAGACGTGTTGAAAATATCCTGTTGTATTTTTCCTTGATGAGGACTTTTTTGTCCCTGTATATAGAGAACTTTTTGCCTATGCCCATTATAGATATCCATGCCCAGTAAAGTGTCAAGACAACTCCAAGCAGGAGCTCTGATATTACCACTAGATTACTTTCATGTCTTTGATACATCAGGAATCCGGTCAAAAAGAACAGGACGATGCCAGCCCAGATTGCGTATCTTATCAGAAAGAATGAATCTATTATGTTCCTGTTCGATTCTTTTTTTCTTGATGCTAATGCAGACGCATAAAGCGCCGCGAGAGCTGCAAGAATAATCACTATACCGAACTTGTGCAACGCTGGCAGTACTATATCCCGCCCGAGATAGCCCTCTTTTACAGCAAGCAATACCGGCAGTGTTGTTATCTTTTCTACGATAGAGGGGTCTCCATCACCTAGCGATAACATATACTTGCCCATGTTGTTGTCGTTAAACACTCGTATGACATAGCTTCCTGCTTCTAGCTGCTTTACAGCTTCTGCGTCTTTGATATACCAGGAACTGCTAAACTTGTCATAGTACTGTTCTCTCTCGAATGGCGTTGGTTCTATCAAAAATATCTGCTGACGTCCTTCGGTAGACACATAAAGAGACATGATTTGCTTTGCGTCTCCGGGGACATCGGGAACTAGAAGTCTGACAGATAAAAGAAATGGTTTGTCCGAAGTGATCAGGTAGTATTCCGGATTGCCGTTGAGTTCGCCGAAGAAATATTGCAATCCTTCAGGATTGTTTATGACAGTTTTCGATGTTTCAGGAGCATCATATACCATATGTATCTGGTAAGCATTTGCGGTAATAGCTATTGCAAGGAGAAACAAAACCAGTTTTAGTTTCATTATATTTACCTTCTCATTAATTTATTAATACTCAGACTGGATTATCGTAGCCTTCGAGCCGGGCTGCATCGTATCTGTTTTCGTCGAGAGCAAACCCTTTCACATTGACGAAGTTGCATGACTTTTCGAGAAGCTCTATCCTGTTGAATAATGTGAAACACGGGTTGGTGTTTATTGTTATATTTTTTGTGATTGTTACCATGTTACTAAGACGTTCCATGTAGGTGCTGTTCACGATCTTTTGCGGCACGCAGATTCCCTTGCCGAGAATTATAAGTTCATCGTCCTCGAAAATAACAGGGAACTGGTGAACAAAAGGATAGTTGCGTACCCAGTCCGGGTCTTCTATTGATCTGAATAATATCATGTAATTTCCATCATCAAGCTTGTTTTGGATTATCCTGGGATCCGGCGTCGGTTCTGTTGTTTTGCCAAGATAATTGAGAAAAACCCATCCATTGGACATTGTCCTGCAATGATTGATCCCGAGTCCCTTTGCTCTTTCGATCGCGTATTCATATTTTATTCTTTTTTCATATGAGCTGTTTTCAAGATAAGATCCTATGTAAAGTATATTCACAATGACCAGCAACGCAACAACTGCTGAAA
>CAYITT010000123.1:0-3136 GCA_964366275.1 uncultured archaeon | reverse complement strand
TACTATGGTTCCTATTCCTACGCTGCCTCCGGAAGTAATACGCATACGCTCACTGCCAGTCGCAGTACCGCCGGTAGCAAATATTAATACACCGGCGGAGTTTGAAGCTGCTATTACCATGCCCTGATCGGCGCCTCCGAGTAGAGCAGTTCGATTGGATGTTAGCAGCCCGCTGCCTGAATAACTTGGTCCGTAGTGTGATATACCTCCAAACCAGGATGAAGAATTGTATCCAATAACTATTCCTGCCTCTGCACTTGTGCCGAGATTAGGATTCAATATGTACTCTTTTACAACACCGTTTGTATTTCTCTCAATATGGAGATCAGTTGCAGGATTAGACGTGCCTATACCAACCCGATCCTGTGAACCGTTCACGTACAAAGTATTGTTCACATTCAATGAAATATTGTTTGCAATATTTGTTCCGGTTACCGTCAGCTTTGCACTCGGTGATGTTGTGCCAATTCCTATACTTGTGTTGTCTGTAAAAATTGGCGACGTGCCTAGATGTGTGTCATTTACGAATTTAGCAATGTAACCTGTTGCGCCGCCTGCTGTTGCATTGCCCCCGCCGCCTGCACCTGTTGTATCAGTACCACACACGCCAACACCGTTAGCCCATTTGAGTATCTGACCGTTAGCACAGTTGTTTGCGAGTGTTATATTAGTAACGTTAAGCGACCCGTTGATCGAGAGATTTCCTGTATTGAGCTTGTAGAAGAACAGTGCCGTGTTTGCTATCGTCAGGTTGTTTCCGAAAATAAATGTCCATGCGCTTGATATGTTTGCCGCTTGTGTTGCGTTGTTAGCTGACTGTAGCGTAACTTCGTTGTTTATTCTGTCATTTAATGAAGAAAGGTTTGAAGCTATAGTCGTATTATCTGCTATCTGTGTTCCAGTTACGTTAGCACCATTTACATATAATGTGCTCGTTACATTGACACTGGTATAATTTATGGAAAGTGTTGCACCTGCCACGTACATCAGTGACTGTATCAGATGTGTTGAATTGAAAAAGTAAGGGATGAAATTCGTGGTACCTGACGCCGTTGCATTCCCTCCGCCGTCACCAGACGTTGAGTCTGTCCCGCAAGTACCCACACCATTACTCCACTTCAGCACCTGCCCGTCGGCGCAGTTCTGCGACAGAGTTATGTTCGTGACGTTCAGCGTACCGTTGACGTGCAGCTTCGCTGTCGGTGATAATATCCCAATTCCGACGTTGCCGATGCTCTGGGTGCCGTCATGTGCGATGACTATTTTTCCATAGTTGCCGTTGGACGTCTGGTTAGGCGATCCTGGATAGATGAACACGTCGCCGCCGTTTGTGCCCGCTCCGAGAGTTCCGCCGTTGCCGCCCCGAAGGATGAGACTGCTGCCGTTGATTGCTGTATTTCCTCCGCTTCCGCCCGTTATGTTAACGCCGCCGGTGTTAACACGCCCGAAACCGCTGATAGCAAGCGTTGATCCGTCCCAGCCCATTCCCACGTCTGTGCCGGCAATTATGCCCGCATTGGTAACGCCGGGATACGGAGTAATGGTGCCCCAAAACATACTCGTAGCCACTACGATAGGACTAGACCATGTTCCGCCGTAGTCAATATAAGCAACGACTCCGCTGCTCCGCCGATATTCAAACACATTATCGGTATTCAAAAATGGCCTGTTTATCATGAGTTGCTGGCCTGTCAATGACGTATAGTTTATGTTGATCTGGCCGTCCCGATTCACGGATGCGACAACAGAGTTATTATAGCGCCATTCCGTCAAGTTTTTGTCCAGTGCATCGCCGGCTGTTATCTGCAGCGGCACTTTGGACTCGTTCAATGAAATCGTTACTTTGGCAGCAGGATTCGCCGTCCCGATGCCGACGTTGCTGCTTGCTCCATTGACATACAAAGTATTGTTCAGGTTTATTGACCCACTGACTCCTGTGCCGTTTCCATCGCCAGGTCTGATGATTATACTTCCTCCTGTGCCGTTTCCAACAGCTTGGCCACCAGTCAAAGTAACATTGCCGCCAGTTCCGTTTCCACCTGCTGGGCCTGCACGACCTCCCACAAGCTGTACGGTACCTCCAGCTTCGTTTGCATTTGCCGTATTTCCACCACGAATTGAAACCAAACCTTGATCTGTGGAACCTTGATCCGTACCTTGTATGACTTGCCATTGTACAACTAAAGGTACATCCAATAAAATTGATCCTCCAGTAAAGTGCAATTGATTTGCGTTGTTAACTGATATGTAACTTTGTGCACTGTTTTGTATATAATTCAAAGTAGCTCCCTGCGATGCGCCCATTATAAATTCTATTCCCCACGCATTTGTTGGGTCAGAGACCCTAAACGGCTTTGAATTAGCCGGTCCAATCACGTGGAGTTTGCTTGTCGGACTAGATGTTCCAATGCCAATACTGCCATTTCCGGTTACATTTACATACAGAGTATTATTTACGTTAAGTGAAAGATTGCTTCCGAAAGGGCCGCCTGAAATAGTTAGCTTTGCATCTGGCGCTGTCGTCCCAATCCCTATGCTTGTGTTGTCAGTAAATATGACAGACGGTACGATATGCGTATCGTTTACAAACTTTGGAATGTATCCTGTTGCGCCTGAACCCGATATGTTTGCAGTTGAGCTTGTTGTATCCGTGCCGCATGTACCCACTCCGCCGGACCATTTGAGCACTTGCCCGTCAGCACAGTTGTTTGCGAGAGTTATGTTTGTTACGTTTAAGTCTCCTATAATATGGAATTTCGATGTGGGATTTGCAGTGCCAATGCCTACTCTACCTGACGATGCATTGACGTAAAGAGTGTTGTTGACGTTCAGTGAAAGATTATTTGCAGAGTTTGTTCCTTGTACGTCAAGCTTCGCTGTGGCCGTCAGGTTCGTCCCGATGCCGAGATCGTTGTTGTTGTCGAGCTTCATGACTGACGTGGTTCCGGAGTATACCGAAAATGACGACAGGTAGCCTGTGTTGTAGTTGAATCCAAGGTCACCCGAGGATGAGGCGCTCACTCTCGCCACCAAAGGTTTATTCGTTGTTTTGTAGACCCTGATTCCTGTTGTGGTCACTCCATTGCTGCCGTTGACATCGAGAGTCTCCGTTGGCACGGTTGTCCCGATGCCGACG
>CAYITT010000122.1:0-3141 GCA_964366275.1 uncultured archaeon | reverse complement strand
AAATAAATGTATGTATCATACTCTGGCGAAGAATACGGATCGCATCCTATGCCCCCCACGCCAATTACGAATCTGTTTGGATGTTTTTTCTTGGCAAAACTTACCATTTCTAGATTTCTCTGCATCGCCGGCGTTCCGCTGAGTCCGCCGTTGCCTGTTGTATAGACAGTATCAGGGTTAGTGTTGAGCCCTTCTCTTTTTGTTGTTGTGTTTCCAGTAACGTAGCCGGCAACTCTGTGATCTCCGCACACATCAAGCAACTCGTCAAATTGTTCGTCTGTCAGGTCAGGCGAGAACTTTACATAAACATCCCTCCGTATTTTGCGCCTGTCTGTGCGCGAAAGAAGTTTATCCAGCTTGTCCGGTTCCTGAAATGATTTTCCATCTGAAGTGTTTGGACAGCTTATGTTGAGTATTTTTGCGTAGGGCACTTCCCACAACTCGTTTCTCGCCCATAGCAAGGATTCTATTACTTCGTCCGTTCCGTCTTCAACAAAGAATAGGTTCGGATCCATGCTGATATTCAGCGGTATCGTAAACTCCCTGTCATGAAGCTTCGCAGCTGTCGAGACAGCGCCGTCGTTATTCAGCCCCATCCTGTTTACAAGAGCAAAATCATCCGGAAGCCTGAACATCCGCGGCTTTTCGTTGCCATCTCTTGCATAAGGCGTTATAGTGCCTAGTTCGAGATGTCCTGCTGACAAATAATGCGCTATGTCGATCCATTGGCCGTATTTGTCATAGCCGGCGGCTACTCCTGCCACTGAAGGATAAGTTGTCTGTCCAAGCTTTACTGCCAGATTAGGCTCGTCGTGCTTGTAAAGAAACCCGACGAGGCTGCGCCCGGTCTGCGTTCTGCCGACAATCTCGCCCGCTTTCAGTGCAGCTTTATGCGCTGTTTCAGCGTCAAAAAGAAATGCAACAGGCCTTGCGACATGCTCATAAAGAAAACCCATTGTAAATGCATTTCTAAAAACCATTTAAGCTTATTTCAAGAACTATTTGCATGAACCATGAAATCATGGAAAAATACATCCTTGCGGGAAAAATAGCCAAGGAAGTACGCGACGACGCGGCTGCAATGGCAAAACCGGGCGTGAAACTTCTTGACATTGCTGAGCACGTTGAAAATAAAATACGCAAACGTGGCGCGGAGCCGGGCTTCCCTCTGAACCTTTCCCTGAATGATCATGCCGCTCACTATACTCCAAAACATAAAGACGAAATTGCAATCAAAGACGGGGATATTCTGAAGATCGACACGGGCGTGCATATTGACGGCTATATAGCCGACACAGCTGTAACAGTCCAGTTCGGAAAACATGATCAGTTAGTAAAAGCGAGTGAAGAAGCCCTTTCAGCAGCAATAGATCTTATTCGCCCTGGGCGGCGTATCAGTGATATGTCCGAGAAGATCGAAGAGACGATAAAATCTTTCGGCTTTGTGCCCATCAGCAATTTGATGGGACATGGTCTTGAACGTTTCGCTATTCATACAGAACCAAGTATACCCAACGTCAAAAACAGCAGCCCGAAAACGCTTGAGGAAGATATGGTCATTGCAATAGAGCCATTTGCAACCAACGGCTACGGCATGGTCAACGATGTTCACGAATGCCTGATATTTGAGTTCAGCGAAGAAAAACCAGTCCGCAATCAGGACGCGAAAAAGATTATTTCTTTTATACAGCGCTATGGAGGCACGCCTTTTGCGGAAAGATGGCTTTTGAGCAAAGAAGCAGTAGATTTTGGTCTGCCAAACTCCTTATTTAATATAAGAATAGCATTGAAAGAGCTAATCGACCGCAGTATACTTTACACTTATCCGCCGTTGCGCGATGCGAAAGGCGGTCTGGTAAGTCAGGCCGAACATACTATAATAGTTTTAGAAGACCCGATAGTAACAACAAGATAGTTTAGTAAAAAATTATTTTATAAAGCTTCGCTGCAATTCATTCTTATGTTAGTAATAGTCGATAACGGGAAAAACGCCGACAAGATAGCTGCATTGATAAGGGGCGCAAAAAAGGTTGTAAAGCCAGGTTCTATTCCAAGTGACGCAACTGCTATGATCCTTTCTGATGGCGATGTAAAGACCCAGAAAGCAAACGAGAAAATACTCAAAGAGTTCGACAAACCGTTGCTTGCTATAGGCAATTCTTCTTTATTCATGGGTACGCTTTACGGCGCCAACATAGTTCCAGGCAAGATAGTCAAGAACGAACGGATAAAAATAGAGCGCCCATGCGCAATACTTCTTGATCTGAAAAAAGTATTCACTGTGGTCAAAGCATCAACGCACGAGATGGATGATTTGCCTGAACAGTTAGAGGTCATGGCTTCGTCTAAGTATCCTTTCGAAGTGGTTGCAGATAACGAGAAACCTTTCTTCGGCGTACACTTCAACCCGGAACTGGGTGGGGAAGGAATGAAAATCATACAGAATTTTATCAAATCCGTTGAAGTCTGGGAAAAATACCACAAGGGCAAGTAATTCTCGCGTAATTTCTTTTTCTTATAAAAAGATTATATTGTATCTAGTTCTATGGACAGGATAGAAGCGATAAGTCCAGTTGACGGGCGCTACAGAAGAATAACCGAGCCGCTTGCTCCTATTTTCAGCGAACAAGGTCTTAACAAATATAGGATAATGGTAGAAGGCGAGTACCTTATCGCTGCATCCCAACGTTTCCCGGCGCCGAAAAAGCCGCGCGCATTTTCTGACAACGAAGTTGCTTTTTTGAGAAGTTTATACGATCTTCCTCTCGAAGAAGCGCAGATAATAAAGTCCATAGAAATAAATGGCTATGCTGGAAGAAAGCCTACCAACCACGATGTAAAAGCCGTTGAATACTGGATGAAAGAAAAGCTGCGCGGGACTTCGCTTGCAGATTCTATAGAATGGGTACATTTTGCACTTACGTCGGAAGATGTGAACAATATTGCATACGGGCTTATGCTTAGCGACGGGGTGGGAAATGTCGTCCTGCCTGCAGGTGATGAGCTTGAAGATGCAATAGAATCCGAGGCGTATAAGCATCGCAACGTGCCTATGCTGGCTAGGACTCACGGACAGGCCGCGTCTGCGACTAAATTCGGCTAAGAAGTCAAAGTTTTTTCGGGAAGAATGCGAAGGCAGAT
>CAYITT010000121.1:0-3194 GCA_964366275.1 uncultured archaeon | reverse complement strand
AGCTCCTTGAAATCCTCTTCTATCTGTTCGCGGAGGGAACGTTTATACAGAATAGCAGCCGGGTGGTACGTCGGCAGGACCATGGAGACGTCCTTGGCCAGTTTTATCTGTTTGACCTGCCCATGAACTTTCGTTATTCCATCAACGTCGCCCATACCATCGACTTGGAATGAAGAAAGCACGAATTTTGTGGCGAAATTACCTAATGTGACTATAACATCGGGCTGGATTATCTTTATCTGCTCTATGAGAAAAGGCGCGTGCTTTGTTATTTCGCTTTTTGTGGGGTTCCTGTTGTCAGGCGGCCGGTACTTTAATATGTTGGCAATGTAAACGTCTTCTATCGATAATTCTACCGAGCCTAGAAGATCATCGAGCTCTTTGCCAGCTGAGCCGACAAAAGGCACGCCCTTCTTGTCTTCGCTCGCTCCAGGCGCTTCGCCAATGAACATTATCTTTGCGTCCGGGTTGCCTTTGCCGAATACAAGGTTATGCCCTTTCTTCAGGGGCAAATCGGCTGCCTTAGTTCTCTTCATTAATTCCGCTAGTTTGTCAGTTTTACTCATATAATATAGCACCTAAAAGTTCTTCTGTACGCCAAGCACGTCAACAGTCGTGTGCGCGTCCGTGTAATATCTGTACCATAGATTAAATGTCAGTGATACAGCTCCTGCCGGCTTGTCTATCCACTGGTTTCGATCTACTGCGATGGTACATCCGAAAGGTGCTGTCCTGTCAGCGCGCAACTTGACAAGATTGCTCAACTGGTTTCCGTATACGAACATTTCTGTTCCGCTATTTGCGCCAAGACAGTCGTAAAATTGTGCGCCAGGACCGTTCAGCTCGACTGTTGCAAAAATAAAGCCGTTCTGGCTTGCTACATCGCTCCCTACAGGCAGCGGCCATCCGTTGCCGACGTTCCTGAACTCGAACAGATAATTCACCAACTCTACGCCAGGCGCCTGATTGTTAACAACAATCGGGTTCTTGCCGCGCACGACATTAATCTGTATAGGCGATGCGTAAGACGTGTCGACTGTTATAGGCAGGTCTGCAGACTCTCCCTGCAATTCTCTTCGCTGTTCTTCTGCCTTGTTAAAGGCCTGCAAATTGATGTGCGCGTTTGACGTGTAGGAATATGAAGTTCTTGCGGTTATCGGGTAAGTCGTCTGCACGCCTTCAGGCAGCTGAGGCGGCATTAACAACCACTGCGTTGTAAACGACTGCCCGGGCTTGTTTTGCGCAGGCACTGCCGGGTTCATCGATTCAAAGTATTTGACATCAGAGAACTGCGTCCACTGGCCCGCAGCGTTGCAGAATTCATTAGAGAACTGGTTCCATGAATCAGAAACATAAGAACTGAGAGACATTCCAGGCGCCCTGTTGTAATTAAGGCTCAGATAGCCCTGGCCAGGATCCCAATAACTAAAACTGAGGCTTCCGCTGGAGTAACCGAAACCAACCCCGTTGTTTCTCCACGGGCGAGCGTACGTAAGCGGCGTTCCTGCATCGTTATTCCATGTCTCTATGCCATATAATTCAGAAGTCACGCATCTTGCTGTAGTGCCTCCGACATTTTCTATATCAAGAAAGAATGAAACTATGTCATCCGGTTCCGCAACCAGCGGATCTGCTGTAAAAGAATTGACGACAATCGCGTCAACAGGCTGTGGAGTTGTTCCGCCGGAGAAAACACAACCGCTTGATAGAACTACCAGCGCCAGAAGAAGCGGAACATACTTCATGAATAAGTTATCTATACGGCGGCTTAAATATGTTTAAGCCTTTTCTTTCGGAAGAAAAAGCCCTGCTGGAAAAAGAAACTTATTATTAATGTGGCTCACTGGCGTTCGCAAATCAAGAAATAATATGTTCTTTTGCACACGGTTTTCTGTCAAAGCTCCGATTACTGGCCTGTTACCAGCACGCTCACGCTCTGCGAGACATAATACCTGTAGCGGATGTTGAAGATGAACTGCATCGTATCCTCTGCTCTATTTGCCCAGGATGTTTTGTCAACACGCACATTGCAAGCTATTGGAACGGAACCGCGGCCGATTTCTCTCAACCTTACGAGTATATTTGCGTCATCCAGATCTATGTGAGTTCCGCCTGTGATCCCAAGACAATCCTCAAACTGGACTCCAGGACCAAACAGGTCTATTGTACCCTGCAGGCGGCCTCCAGCCCCTCTTATCCGCCCGTCGTCTTCAGGCGTTATTGGGAATCCGTCCCCTACGTTGTCTATCTGTATACGGAATGGAAGAACTTCGGAAGTCTCGGAACTTGTTGTATCTATTACCATTGCGTTCCTGTACCTGTCTGGTATGCTGAGCTTCAAAGGTCCGTTGCTGTTTACAATTTCAAACGGGTTAGAAACATCCTGTCCAAGAAGCTGTTTTCTCCTGAACTCGTCCTGGCTTATCATCTTTATGCCTAAATGACCAGACGTGTTGTAATCATAAGTTACCCTTGCCTCGATAGGCAGGTTTACAGTTACTCCCTGTGGTATGTCCGGTGTTGTCAACTGCCACTGAGCTATTCTTAAATCACCAGGTATATTTCTTTCGGCGAATGGCGGCTTCAGTGTTATTGCGCCCCATGTAGTAAGCGTTGAATCTACAAGATTCCCCATGGAATCTCTCCACTGTCCCTCTACTCCGAATAAGTCTGCTTGAACGTTCCTAGCAGTTGTGCCGCCTATGTTCTCAACTTCAAGATCAAATAGGATTTGTTCGCCATTGAATGCCTTCACTGGCGAGGCATCGAAAGCGTTTATTGTAACTCCTCTTGACTCGGAAGAATTAACAGGTCGCTGGTCAGTGCAACCAGAAACAAGAACGACAGCAATCAGTAGTATTATAAGAGACTTTTTCATTCAATCATCTTTTTACTATTAGTGTGACGTGGCTTAAATAAGTTGTGTAGCCCGCATTACCCAATACTTGGTTAAGTATGGTCAATCTTTACTTGATAATGTCTATTCTTATCGAGTTCCTGAGTTCGTAATTGTATATGAAGTCTACAACAAGTTGCGTGCTGATGAACTCCTTGCCTTTCATTAAGCTGTCCGGGACTATTATCTCGCATGCTATTCTTGGAAACGTCTTTCCGTTCGGTTCCAGGGGACCGAAAGGCGGGCAGTAGAGCGCGCCCTCATCGAGCAAACGAAAATCCCCTTCCTCTATACTCTT
>CAYITT010000120.1:0-3198 GCA_964366275.1 uncultured archaeon | reverse complement strand
ACAAGGACGCGCTGCACGCACAGACAAAACAGGACGCGGCAGAATATCTAAAAACATTCCCGTCAAAAAACGTCTTCCATAATAATCTTGCCCAGGCAATCGAGATTTTACACAGTATCGATCACGCCACCGAGCTGCTACAGAATTTCAAATTCAAAAAGGAAGAGATACAACGGCCGGAAATCAAGGAAGAAAAGATCGGCGTTGGTGTCATAGAAGCGCCCCGCGGCACTTTATTCTACAAACTCACGGTTGGAAAAGGCGGAGTCGTGAGAAAAGCTAACGTCGTTGTGCCTACCGCACAAAATCAGATAAATATCGAGAGAGATATAGCAAAACTTGTCGAACAGAATCTGGAAATGCCGAAGAATAAACTGGAATATGAAATAGAAAAACTTGTCCGCGCCTACGACCCCTGCATGAGTTGTGCTACGCACTTTCTGAAGGTAAAATGGTTATAAGGTTTTCAGAACTTTGACAACTTCTTTGAATACTTCTTTTTCATCCATCTCGGGCGGCACTCCGATTATTTTCACACTTTCCAGCTTGCCCATCTTCTTCATTAATTTCAGATTGAACCCAAGGTCAAAGTCGTGAAGAGAAACAGCCTTTTCCGTGATTATCTTGTCTATATCCGTGAGAATTGTGACCCTCTCGATTCCCATGATCGTGTCTATTATCGTGAGATTTCTCTCTTCAGGCATGTCGTCCGTCGGTTCTAGTTCTTTGAAATCAATATGAGGAAAAGTCTTCTCTAATTTGTTAATTAATTTCAGCGGTAAGCTGTCTTCTTTTACGAGTAGATTGCCTGCGATGTAAATTGTTTGCATACTAGAATAATAACGTGTTTTGCTTTATAGATAATTCCTATCTCTGTGGGGTAGTGTAGGAACCGCTTCCAGCGATGTTGACGCCATAACGTACGCGTCCCATTCACTGACAGGTTTTATGGTCGCCAGCTTGGGGAACTGTTCCAGTGTTATCCGCTGCAGATCATGAAAATACTGGACATTGTTGTTGTTTCTTTCCTTATCATGTTCCATCATGCTAAGTGATTCTTCTCTCAGTGTTGGGTAATACTCCTTCACGGCTTCTGTAGCAAGCGGATCGTCAAGATTTTTTACAAAAATAAGTGCGTTTGTGTAACAGCCCCTATCTACCATCGAAGCTGCATAGAGTAAACTGAAAACCGTCATACTCATGTAGTGCTCCCTAGCCCACGAACCCTGCTCTTGGTGCAGTCCCACTATTGCGGTAGCATCGGTCACTACAACCTTTGCGTAGCCCGTGGCTTCTATTTTTCTTCGATGCGCTCATGCTGTTTTTTGTCAACGCCGCTCGATGCAAGAACACCAAGAAGCATTCGTTCCATTCCATTCGCATCGCCTATTGCTGCGTAAAAAGCCGCATCTGCAAGTAGCTCTTCGTTTGTGTCTCTATATGGTAATTCCATAACATCACGGTGTGATGTTTACCAAAGTCTATTTAAAATAAGTTTATTCCTTTACTTCTATTGCGTTCACAGGACATGAAGAGGCAGCAGCCCTTGCAAGCTCCAGCTCATCTTTGCTGATTTCGCGTACGAAAACAGCGCCGACCTTTTTCGAACCAACCAGATCCACTTTGCTGTCGTTTGCCTGTTTCCATTTCTCAGGATCAACCGCAAGGCAAGAAAAAGCCCCTATGCATTTTTCCCTGTCAAGAATTATTTTTGGCATTGTCTAGGATTAGTGCAACCGATTAATAAAGATTTAGATACGCGCATCGCTTTTCAATTCATCTGCCTTGTCTGTTTTTTCCCATGTAAAATCCGGGTCGTTGCGGCCGAAATGACCGTAGCGGGCTGTTTTTCTGTATATTGGTCTTCTCAGTTTGAGATGATCAATTATGCCCCTTGGCGTTAGCGGGAAGTGTTTGTACACGAGCTCGCTTATCTTGTCTTCTGGAATTTTTGCAGTACCGAAACAGTCGACATAAACGCTTATTGGCTGTGCCACTCCAATTGCGTAAGAAAGCTGCACTTCGCATTTTTCTGCTAATCCGGAAGCAACAATATTTTTTGCAATGTATCGTGCCATGTAAGCACCGCTTCTATCTACCTTAGATGGATCCTTGCCGCTGAATGCTCCGCCTCCGTGACGTCCTATCCCGCCGTACGTATCTGCAATTATTTTTCGTCCTGTTACACCAGTGTCCCCTTCAGGTCCGCCAATTACAAAACGCCCGGTTGCGTTGATGAATGTCTTTGTATTATGATCCATGTATTTGTTACAAACTGGTTTGATGACATGTTCAAGTATTTCTTCCCTGAGCACTTCCTCATCTTTCTCTTCCTTATGTTGCTGAGCTATGACAATTGCATCCACTCTTACAGGCGCTCCATTGTGATACTCAACCGTAACCTGACTCTTTCCATCAGGACCGAGTCCTGCTATAATATTGCTCTTTCTTACCTGAGCCAGGCGTTCTGTCAGTTTATGAGAAAGCATTATAGGCAACGGCATTAGTTCTTTTGTCTCGCTGCATGCATAACCGTACATCATTCCCTGGTCGCCTGCTCCCTGTTCTTTGAACAAGCCTTCCCCTTCGGTTACTCCCTGCGAGATATCCGGCGACTGACCATGTATAGAAACAAGCACGCCTGCATCATAACAATCTATACCATATTCAGGATCAGTGTATCCTATCTCACGCAATGTTTCCCGCGCCACTTTCTGTACGTCACAGTATGCTGTTGTCGTAACCTCGCCAGCTACAACTACAAGCCCAGTTGTTGTCAGTGTCTCTACAGCAACGCGCGCATTCGGATCCTGCTTGTATATTTCATCAAGTACAGCATCAGAAATCTGGTCACATATTTTGTCAGGATGACCTTCAGTCACGGATTCAGAAGTAATGAAATATCTTCGCATCTTAGGAATCTGTTTCATTAAATTATAAAAAGGGCTTGGTGCACTCGTCGAAATGCAAGACACATCAATAATAGTTCTTTTTGGGAAACCTAGCTTTTTCTTCCAAGAAAAAGATCGGTACTAAATGAAGAGCGGTGCCATGACTAAAGTAATTGTGGCCAGCAGTTTTATCAGAACGTGAAGCGATGGGCCGGCCGTGTCCTTGAGCGGATCGCCCACTGTGTCGCCGACGACTGTGGCTTTGTGCGTCTCGGATCCTTTGCCGCCATATGCGCCTGTTTCTACG
>CAYITT010000119.1:0-3270 GCA_964366275.1 uncultured archaeon | reverse complement strand
TGAAAGTAAGGGTGTATCCTCATCAGGTTTTGAGTGATAATGCATTAGCTACGGGCGCAGGAGCAGACCGTTTCCAGCAAGGAATGAGACAAAGCTTCGGGAAGCCTATAGGCACTGCAGCTGTTGTTGACAAAGGACAAAAAGTATTCGAAGTAAGAGTCAATAAGGCCGGCATGCTTGCGGCAAAGAAGGCGCTGAAGAAAGCGGCTTACAAACTACCTACTCCGTGCAAAATCGCTGTTGAATATTCTGATAGTTATAAGGCAAAGCAAGTTGTTGAAGCTGTCGAAGCTTTGTAAATTTCTTCTTTAGGGCCAGTACCCTAAGAAACCACTAATTTTAAGAAGCAACTTTCCAAGTTAAATAAGAGAAAGAAGTACCTACGGTACTTCATAGGTTTATATGAGTTGAATTTGATGACTGAGATACTTGACAAGAACACGATAAAAGCGCTTGCCGTAGAACAGCGCCAGGAAATAATGAAATTTCTGGCTAAGAGGCCATACACTGCAAGCGAGATAGCCAAACTAACAGGCAAGCACGTCACGACGATAACCCAGCACCTGGATGTTCTTGAAGGATCAGGCCTCGTAAAGAAGAAAGACAGCGACAACAAATGGGTTTACTATACTCTTGCTGAGAAAGGAGAGCGACTCTTCAAGCCGCAGTTCTATTCATGGGTAATTGTTTTTTCAATATCGATTGTACTAATGTCAATAGGAATGCTTCGATTATTTTCACCAATTGATTATGGTCTGGCACAGACAAGCGGCATCGGGGCTTTTGAAAAACAGGCGATAATCGCGCCTGTCGTAGAAGAAACGAGAACTCCTGATACATTATTCGGGGCAACATTGCCGGACAATGACACGCTAGAAACGCCTCCTGAACCGCCCGGAATGGCAACAACGAGTCTGGATTACATAGCAATATCCCTGATCACGCTGGGCATATTCGGGATGGCTTTCGTTGCGTATATCAAGGTTAAATAAATTTTTGAAAAGCTTTCTAAATGCAATACTCGTACTGGTCGGGCGAAGTGCAGGGACTTCAGGAAAAACTGATGGAAAGCTTCTCGAAAGAGCCGACATTCAAGAACGCGCTGCGAAATCTTGCTTTTGTAATGAAGATGAGGTCTGATTTTATCTACTTCAAGAAAAAAGGAATGATCGACGGCGAGCTGACGCCTTTTGACGCGAACCTGGTAAAGAACGTATTTATCGGCGCAAGGAATTCACTAATTAAAAAGACTTTTTGATTAAACTTTTTCTAAAAGTTTAAGCGTAGCCGAATTCTTCTACAGTCGCTGAAAACTTCTCGCTTCTCTTTTCTTTTATCAGCTTCGCGAGAAGCCATAGAACCAATGCAACAGATTTCTTACCCTTGTTGTTGCACGGTAAAATAAGATCTATATAGGAAGTATTATTGAATGTGTCTGCAAGACCGATTATCGGTATCCGCATGGTAACAGATTCCTTGATAGCCTGACGGTCAGCAGAAGGGTCAACGACTACTGTCACTTCCGGCTCGAAGAAATGCTTGTAAGACGGATTCGTGAGCGAGCCGGGCATGAATCTGCCGTTTATTACCTGGGCGCCTATCACTTCGGCGAACTTTTTAGCCGGGTCGTGGCCGTTTTCTTTGCGTGAAACGATAAGTATTCTTTTCATCGGGGCAAGCATGTTTGCAGCATGCGCTATTCTTTGGTCAAGCGCGCCTACATTAAGCACAGCAAGACCGTTAGAACGAACTTTGTAAATAAAACGCTTCATGTCCACGGTCTTTGAGGTCATTCCAATGTGCACGCCTGCGGACAGATATTTTTCTCTTGGTACTAGAAGCTTTGTTTTTGGCATCTTCTCATCTCTTCTTCGGGAGAACACGGGTAACAGTAATCGGAAGCACGTTCTTTTCAAATTCCATGAGTGCGATCCTCTTAGGATCGCTTATGTCAGCCTTAATAAGCACAGGCGCACCCATCGATACCTGCAGCGCGCGGGCCGAAATTATCCGTGTTTTTTCAAAACGTGTCAGCCTATCGTAGAATCCCATGCGCATCTCCAACAATCTCATTTAAAGGTAACGTTTAAAAAGCCACGGTTTTCTAGCCAATATACCCCGAGCTTTCGTCTTTGTGGTGTGGCGACTTGCCTATATCCTGCAGCATCTTCTTGTGGATAGTATCGGTTTTCTCTATTTTTTCTTCCATTTCCTTTATAGTTTTCTCGAGCCTGGACATGTCAACCTTAACGCCCAGTATTTTCACAAGGACGTGCAAGACACGGTCGGCCGCTTTCGGATCTGTAAGAAGGGGCATTCCTATAGTTTCACCCATTAAGCAGAGACCTTCCATTCCATGTATCTTTGCCATGCCAATAAGCAACCCGGATGCGCCGACTATGGTGCCTACCGGATGCTCTTTTCCGAAATTGATGCCGTACTTCTCGTATTTTTTAAGCAGATCCCTGTCGCTAACCGCCCCTATTACGCGCGGGTCCTGCACCTCATGGCCTTCGGCAAAACCGACAAGCGGTATTATTTCCTTTACGCAAAGCTTACCTGCAAACTGTATTATCTGATGGCATATCTCATAATGGCCTTCCGGCGAAATGCTCTGAGTATCACCAGTGAGCACAATTATATCCCTGTCTTTTCCCTTGTAAAAGTAAAACTCGCATTTCAGCATTGCTGCTACCGAATCGCTCTGCAGGAGTACCAACGGCAAAAAGTGCGGCGAGTAAAGATCTGCAAATTTCTTCATCTTAAGCTCGTTGATCAGATAACCCGCAGCTATCCGGCCTACGTTGCCTATGCCCGGGAGCCCTTCAACAAGAAGAGGTTTCCTGAATTTTATGTTTCCCGAAGTCTTGATGTGTGTCTGCATAATAGCTATCTTCAACGTAAGTGGTATTTATTGTTTAGCGTACCAGAAGAAAATAGCAGCAGTCTCGTGATAGTCCTGTCAATATCTATGATACGGTCTAAATAGGAAAAATCCCGTTTCTCTACTTCTGTGATGTTCAGCCCTGGCGATATGGTATTCTATGTCATTCATTTTTCTTCAGTCTTCTTGGCAGCACGGCGATACTTGCCGTATTTCTCGGAGAACTTGGGCGGATGTGCGCTTTTTGCCTTCGCGCCGCAGTGGCAGATAGGCTTCGTTGTATAGTGCCCGTTAGGGCATCTCAATATTTTCATTTTTTGATCATCTCAAATTCAACTTCGGCATCCGGGGTCTTCAACTTATCCAGCTTCTCATGAAAATCTTTC
>CAYITT010000118.1:0-3300 GCA_964366275.1 uncultured archaeon | reverse complement strand
GCCTGGTAGAGCATCGGCCTTTTAATTCCATGGTGACATATGGCAGAACCGTTAAAGGTTCGCCGATGCAGGTGAATCGCAAATTCACCTCGCAGCGTGGAAATGCGGCACCTTGGGTTAGGAAAGCCGGGTGTCGCGGGTTCGAATCCCGTCGGGCCCATAGCAACTCCCGTGAAAGATGAAAAATCTTTCAGGGCCTCAGAAAGCATGCTTTCTGAGATTTCCAAAAGTTGCATCAAAAGGACATCAAGCGCTGGCGGAAAAAGCAAAGCAACGATTGTGGTTAAATGGTAACAAAGAAAATTGAAGAAGAATTTGATATTTTCCAGAGCAACCTGGTTCCAAAGCACGAAATTCTTAGCGGAGAAGAGAAAGCAGAACTTTTGAAAATGCTGAATGTATCCGCAAAACAGCTTCCGAAAATACACGAAGACGATCCTGTCGTAAAGGTGCTTAACGCAAAGAGAGGAGACGTATTGAAGGTAATCAGAAACTCCCAGTCGGCAGGCGTGTATCTATATTATAGGCTTGTGATATAAAAATGAAAAATTATAAAGTACTACTTAGATCATTCAAAAAATCCGTCTCCTTTGTGGAGCACCAGACAAAATCTTTCGACGAGTTTATAGATGCAAGAGTCCAGAAAAAATTTGATTATATCGTAGAGATATAAATAGTCACGCCGTAACTTGATGAATTCAAGATAAAGCTCGGAAAAGTCCGTATCCCTAAGCCAGTTGTGAAAGAAGCCGACGGGGCGACAAGGCCTATAACGCCAATGGAAGCGAGAATGAGAGATCTTACATATGCTTCACCTGTTTTTGTCGAAATGATTCCTGTCATCAACGGCGTCAACCAGGAACCGCAAGAAGTAAAGCTTGGCGAACTGCCTATAATGCTCAAATCAAAGCTGTGCACGCTTAACGGAATGAACCGTGAAGAGCTTGTAGAGCTCGGTGAAGATCCGGACGATCCGGGCGGGTATTTTATAATAAACGGCACCGAACGTGTCATCGTGATGGTGGAAGAAGTCCTGTCAAACAGGCCGATAATCGAGAGGAAGAATGACACAGAAACGGCTAGAATCAATTCAGAATCATCCGGTTTTGTACAGAGACACTCTTTAGAGAGAAAAGGCGGAATCATAACCATATCATTTGCCAATCTGAAAAAGCTCCCGGTTGTCGTGCTCATGCGATCACTCGGCTTCGAGAAGGACAGGGACATTGTAGAGGCGATCGCATCGACGGATGCAGAAAAGCAGGAATTGTATTTCAATCTTTACGAGTTTGATGTAAAGACCATCGAGGAAGCGAAAGAATTCATCGGCAACAAACTGAGAATACCGCAGAAAGAATACAGGGACAAGAGAATAACAGACATAATGGACAAGTATCTCCTGCCTCATCTAGGACAGAAGAAAGGCGACCGGATGAAGAAAGCCAAATACCTCGCCCAGGTGATCAGAAAAGTACTGAAGCTTGGACTGGAGAATTTGGAAGACCAGGATATCGACCACTATGAAAACAAGAGACTTCGCATGGTTTCAGACTTCATGGAAATTCTATTCAGATCAATACTACTTGGAAAATACGGTCTGGTATCAAGAATCGTCTATTCGTATCAAAAGTTAGTAAAGAGAGGGAAAATGCCTTCGATAAAATCTATCGTTGAAAGCGACTACTTAACAAAAAGAATAATTTCTCACATGGCAACAGGCCAGTGGATTGGCGGAAGAACCGGCGTCTGCCAGAGGTTGGAAAGAACAAATCACATCAGAACCATAGCCCACTTAAGAAACGTGATATCGCCGCTGTCTGCCACGCAGGAACATTTCGAAGCAAGAGCATTGCACCCGACCCACTGGGGAAGGCTTTGTTCCGAAGAGACACCTGAAGGGATAAACATCGGCCTCAGAAAATATCTCGCACTATTCGGCGTGATATCAGAGAGCAGCAGGGATATAGACAAGGCCAGAGACTTTGCAAAGAAAGAAACAAAAAACGAGAACGAGGGAACAATAATATTTGTAAACGGGGAAATAGCCGGGACGTCTGATGCCCCGGAAAAATTTGTAAACGATCTGAAGAGAAGAAGACGCGCCGGACAGTTTGACCCGCAGATCAGCGTTGTATTTGTACCTGAATTTAATGAAGTCCATATCAACACAGACTCAGGAAGACTGCAAAGACCTGTGATAATAATAGAAAACGGAAAACCAAAACTGACTGACAAACATATTGAACGCTTGGAAACAGAACAGGCAACGTGGCATGATCTTCTCAAAGAAGGCGTCATAGAATATCTTGACGCAGAAGAGGAAAACTATGCACTAATCGCGCTAAGGCCGGAAGATATCACAAAGGATCATACGCATGTGGAAATAGATCCTGGGATGGTTCTCGGACTGTCGGCATCGCTTGTCCCGTTCGCAACCCACAACAGAGGCGACAGAGTAAACTTCGGGGCTAAAATGTCAGGACAGTCGTTAGGCATTTTCGCGACTAATTATTTAATGAGGACGGATACGAAATCTGATGTTCTTATTTACCCGCAGGTACCTCTCGTAAATACTATAGTCGGGGACGAAATGGACATGGACAGCCACCCGCAGGGGCAGAACATAGTAATCGCAGTGATGAGTTACGCCGGATACAACATGGAAGACGGTATCGTATTCAACAAGGCTTCAGTAGAACGAGGATTTGGACGGTCGGTTTTCTTCAGATCTTACGTTACAGAGGAAAAAAAATACTGGGGAATAGAAAAAGACGAGATAAAAATCCCGGACAAATCCGTAAACGGTTATCGTACGGAGGAAGCGTACGCCAATCTTGGCGTGGACGGGGTAGTAAACAGGGAAACATCGGTGGAATCAGGCGACGTGCTTGTCGGTAAAGTTTCGCCTCTGCGTTTCTTCGGACCTGTAGAAAGTTTCATGGTCGAAACAGAGAACAGACGAGAAACTTCCGAGACCATCAGACACGGTGAAGAAGGAATAATCGACAATGTTATACTTACGGAAACAATAAGCGGTAACAAGCTTGTGAAGATAAACGTACGCAGTGACAGAACACCGGAATTAGGAGATAAATTCACTTCGCGACACGGGCAAAAAGGCGTTTGTGCACTGATTGTTCCGGAAGAAGATATGCCTTTTACAGAAAGTGGCATTACTCCAGACATAATAGTTAATCCGCACGCAATACCTAGCAGGATGACAATAGGCCAGCTGCTGGAAATAATAGGATCCAAGCTTGGAGCAATGTCCGGGCAAAGTGTTGACTGCTCGCCTTTCAA
>CAYITT010000117.1:0-3307 GCA_964366275.1 uncultured archaeon | reverse complement strand
GAATGGCCGTTGAAGTACCCGGACTCGTTCAAACGTTTGGGTATCACAGCGCCAAAAGGAGTCCTTTTATTCGGACCACCCGGCTGTGGGAAAACGCTTCTAGCAAAAGCAGTTGCAAACGAATCAGGTGCCAACTTTATTTCTGTGAAAGGGCCTGAGCTTCTTTCGATGTGGGTCGGTGAATCTGAGAAGCATATACGCGACGTATTTCGAAGAGCAAAGCAGGTGGCACCGGCAATAATATTTTTTGACGAGGTAGATGCGCTTGTCCCGCGCAGAGGAATGAATATGAATGATAATGTTTCTGAACGAGTAGTCAGCCAGCTGCTTTCAGAAATTTCAGGGCTAGAGGATCTCAAAGACGTAGTTGTCATTGCTGCGACAAACAGACCAGACATGATTGATCCAGCCCTGCTGAGACCCGGAAGATTCGACAGGCAGATACTTGTGCCAACTCCTGACGAGAAGGCAAGAAATTTGATACTTAGTGTCCATACCAAAGAGATGCCGGTTGCCGACGATGTTGACATAAAAAAAATAGCGAAAGAAGCAATTGGGTATTCAGGAGCTGATCTGGAAGCACTGGTGCGCGAGGCAGGCATGAATGCTATGAGAAGAAGCACTGACTCGGAGACGGTTACGAGAAACGATTTTGAAAAAGCAATGAGAGAAATAAAACCTTCGGTTACAGAGACGATGAACGAATTTTACAGCAGCATGATAAAGAAGAAGAGAAGCCAGGTAATCGAGGAAGAAGTCAGTTATACAGGTTAATGCTTTTCTTCGCAAGAAAATCTTTAAACCAAAAGAAATATATTATACAGAGTGATGAAAAATGCAATGTATAGCATGCGGCAGAGAAACAAATTTCACGGCAGTACGATCCGGAATAGAAACAGCTCTGTGTCACTATCATTATCCAATTCCTAGAGCCGAAACATTTGTCATACGGCTCATCTGCAGGAGTTGAATTTTCATGAAACAAATAATATCAGATTTTGAAAGAGCAGAGAATGTAAAAGAGATATTCGAAGTTGTAAAGGACGCCGTACGCGAAACAATAGACCAGTCACGGGCAGGAATTGACTTGGGTCTAATAGATCTGGGCAATACAGAACATGAACTGCTTAGTGCATATCATCCTGTCGGCTCCAACATAATTGTACTCAACAAGACGCCGCTAAAGCGGATAACACAAACGAAACCTGACCTGATGAAGCCTTACGTATTTGTTGTTCTTCTTCATGAATATTTGCATTCGCTCGGGTATCTGGATGAGAAGACTGCAAGAGAACTTACACATTCGATATCGCAGGAGATATTCAAATCATCTGTGATAACAGAGATGGCAATGGACATGAGAAAATTCTTCCCGTTTCTGCTTTATCCCGGCGGACATCCTGCAGTCGATCAAATGGATCTCATAGAATTGGAAGATGTCGATTATATAGGATAAACTCATAATAAGTATATGAAAAAAGAGCTAATGTACAGAAAGTTCGCAAATTATTACGACCCTATTTATTCTACCAAAAATTACAAGACAGAATCAGAAAAAGTAATTAAACTGATCAGAAAGTTCAAGAAAACAAATGACAATAAACTGCTTGAGGCAGGCTGCGGATCAGGAAAACATATAGCGTATTTCAAGAAACATTTTTTATGTACAGGTATTGACGTTAATGACGGAATTCTAAAAATTGCCAGAAAAAACATTACATGTGCGACTTTTAAAAAGGCTAACATGATAAACTTCAAATTAAATGAAAAATTTGACGTGATAACATGCCTGTTCAGTGCAATAGGCTACGTAAAGACCAAGAACAGTCTCAGGAAAACGATAAAAAATTTCTACAACCACCTCAAGCCCGGCGGCGTTGTAATAATAGAACCTTGGGTCACAAGATCCGACTACAAAAGCGGTCTGCCGTTCATGACAGTATTTGACAGCAAAGACATGAAAATTGCAAGAGTTAACGTTGGCAGAAAAAAGGGAAACATCTCAATACTAGAGTTCCACTTTCTCGTGGCGGAAAAGAATAAACACGTGAAATATTTCGTGGATAAACATGAGCTCGGAATGTTTGAAGTAAATGATACGTTACGTATCATGAGGGATGCAGGATTCACTGCAAAATTCCTTAATAATATCAACCTCAGCGGCGGCAGAGGCATTTACGTCTGCACAAAGTAATTTTCATTCTTGCACTAATTTTCGAGTAATGCACCAAAATTACTATTAAAAGGGAAACCAAGTAAAAAACATGATAAATTGCATCGCATGCGGATTGAAGGCAAACGCGACGGCGGAGATGAATGAAATCGAAGCGTCCTTTTGTTGCAGCCACATCCCGTTCGGAACAGCTAGAGTGAAAATGTTCGTCGAATGTTAGTAATCAAGCAATTGTGCAGCCAGTCCGGTATAACTTGATGGCGTGAGTCGTCGCAGTTCGGCTTTTACCCCTTCTTCCACATCCAGCGAATCTACAAATGTTCTCAGATCTCTAAGTGTCACTTTCCTGCCTCTTGTCAGTTCTTTTAACTTCTCGTACGGCATGTCAACACCTTCGCGCCTGAGTATTGTCTGGTAAGCTTCTGAAAGAACTTCCGGATGGGCCTCCAAAGTTTTTGCAACAGCTTCTTCATTTATTGCACATTTTCCAAGGCCCTTTACTGCTGCTTTATATCCGATGAGCGTATGTGCGAATGCAGGTCCGAAATTCCTCTCAACTGTCGAATCGGAAAGGTCACGCTGCAATCTCGATATAGGCAGCTTTCGCGAGAAATATTCGAATAGCGCATTTGCGATTCCCAGATTTCCTTCGCTGTTTTCAAAATCTATAGGATTGACTTTGTGCGGCATAGTCGATGAGCCCACTTCACCTTCTACAGGCGTCTGCTTTATCCAATCGTCGCTTACGTATCGCCACATATCCTGATCGAAATCTATTACAATTGTATTCAGTCTGCGCAAACCGTCAAAAAGTTCTGCGTACGTATCATGCGGCTCAATCTGGGTTGTAACAGCATTAGGCGCCAATTTTATCCGCCGTCCTTCATTGAATCCGTCAATAAATGTGCAGGTGAAATCAACCCATCCATATTCCGGGTATGCCGCCGCATGTGCGTTGTAGTTGCCTGTAGCACCGTTTAATTTTACGAGTAAATGACTATTGCCTATTTGATTTATCTGCCTTCGCATTCTTGCCGAAAAAACTTTGAGTTCTTTGCCGAATGTAGTCGGAGAGGCGGGCTGTCCGTGAGTCCTAGCCAGCATAGGCACGTTGCGATGCTTATACGCCTCGGA
>CAYITT010000116.1:0-3328 GCA_964366275.1 uncultured archaeon | reverse complement strand
TCTCAGCAAACTGTGCAGGAAAAAGAAGTACAAACGTTGAGATTTCTGGCAGGAACAGATGCAGCAACCTTCGCGGGCGAACAGACAAAACAAAGCGAAATTGTTGATATGGACGACGGCGATACGTTTGAGATTTCTGCAGATATCGTGTCGAAAGAAATAAACGGCAAAAAATATGTCATGTACGGCTACAACGGGATGATACCCGGTCCTACACTGAGACTCAAGCAGAGCTCTACTGTAAAGATCATTTTCAAAAACAATATCGATCAGAACACGACAATACATTGGCACGGTCTTAGGCACGCAAATAAAGATGACGGAGTGCCGGGCGTAACTCAAGAGCCGGTTAAGCCGGGCGAGACTTATACTTATGACATTTACGTTCCTGACGAAGGCGTTTACTGGTATCATCCTCATATACGGGAAGATGTCCAGCAGGACGCAGGTCTTTATGGGAATATCATGGTGACGCCGACGAATGACAGTACCTACAACCAGGTTAAAATAGAGGAGATTCTGACGATTGATGATATTCTTATCAACGACGACAAAATAGCAGCTTACGACCCCGAGGATGCCAATCACGCTCTGATGGGACGATTCGGGACTATAATGCTGGTCAATGGCAAGACCGATTATAAATTGACGGCCAACAAATGCGATGTTGTAAGATTCTATTTTACAAACGTCGCGGGCACAAGGCCGTTAAACATCTCTGTACTAGGAGCGAAGATGAAGCTTGTCGGCAGCGATATCGGAAGGTACGAGAAGGAAATGTCTGTGGACTCGGTGGTAATAGCGCCGGCTGAAAGGTACATAATTGAGGCTCTGTTTGACAAACCGGGAACTTATCAGATCAAAAACATCAACCCGCATTTCCAGTATACTCTGGGAACTGTCGAAGTTAGCGACAGAACTACTGAAAACGACTTTAGCGCAGGATTCTTTACTTTGAAAGATAACAACGATGTGGCTGCTGATATTTCAAAATACGAGAAATACTTTAACAAGAATCCTGATTACTCTCTAAAGCTTACTGTCCAGATGGATTCAATGATGGGCGGCAGTATGATGGCAGGCATGCCATGTCACAGGATGCCTGACGGAACGATGATGGGCGACTGCGACGAAGCCGAAACAAAAGAAATAGAATGGGAGGACGACATGGGCTTCATGAACGCCAACTCAGACTCTGATGATGTCAAGTGGATAATACAGAACAACAAAGGCAACAAAAATATGGATATACCTATGAACGCGAAAGTAGGTGACGTTATAAAAATAAGAATTTTCAATGATCCCAAAAGTATGCACCCTATGCAGCACCCGATGCATCTTCATGGCCAGAGATTCCTGGTTTTGCGCAGCGATCAGTCACAAAATGAGAATCTCGTTTGGAAGGATACGGTACTTGTTAAGAACGGCGAGACTGTCGACCTTTTGGTGGATGTAACAAATCCGGGAGAATGGATGCTGCATTGCCATATAGCCGAGCATCTGGAATCAGGCATGATGGCTTTATTGAAGGTTGAATGGTTTAAATAATATTTTGGCTCTGTAGAAACCCTTACCTAAAATCAGAAAAATAGATCCGAATCTTTGACATAAAATCACTTTTTATTCATTATCGCATCTATGCCGGGCATGGACTTGCCTGATAAATAGGTGATGAGCGCGCCGCCACCGAGGCTGACGTGGCCGAAACGTTTTCGGGATATCTTGAGCGCGTCTATGGCAAGGTTTGTGTCTCCGCCGCCGATTATTGTAAATGCCTTTGACTTGGCAACCGCGGTGAAAAGTTCTTTGGTGCCCTTGGAGAACAGCTTGTTTTCATAGAGCCCTGCCGGCCCTTTCACTATTATTGTCTTTGACTTGTCTATTATTTTTCTGTACTTGTCGACCGTTTTCGAGCCGATGTCAAGAACGGCGGCATCTGCCGGGATCTTATCTGCCTGGATTTCAATTCGCCTGTTTTCTTTTTCAATGGCCACGTCAACCGGGAGCATTATCCTGTCAGGGTATTCGTGGAGGATCTCTTTGCAGGTGTCTACGTATTTTAGCAGATCCTTTTTCTCAAGAAGCTGCTCGCTGCCTTTTCCTATCTTTATCCCTGCAGCTTTCAGGAAAAGATTGGCAGTCACCCCGCAGGTGAGCGCGAACTCCATCTCATCCGGATTTACTTTCAAAATATGATCCATGATATTTATGCAGTCGTCCGATTTTGCGCCGCCGAGAATGTACGTGTTTACGCCCTTCGCATCCATAGCTTTTTCAACGGATTCCAGTTCGCTTTCCATCAAACGGCCGAAGCAGCTTGGCATCCTGGTGAAGCCGACGACGGACGCGTGAGCACGATGAGAAACAGAGAAAGCGTCGTTAACAAATACATCAACGAACGAAGACAGTTCTCTTACGAGGGCGCTCTCTCCCGACAACGCTTTTTTCTCGTCTTCTTCATCGTCAAGCATGCGCACATTGTCAAGAAGCAGTATTTCCCCGGGCTTCAGCGATCGTATGACGTGCTTTGCCTTTTCCCCGCAGACATCTCCCACATAAAAAATGCTCTTTCTTATTTTTTTCGAAAGAATCTTCGCGTGCTGGTCCAGATGCGTAAAATCTTCCTCGCCCCTGCGTCCCTGATGGGCGAGAATCACGACTTTTGCCTTCTTTTTGGACAACTCAAGAAGCGTCTGCTTTGAGCCATCAAAACGCTCGTTGTCGAGAATTTTTTTCCTCTTTGTATCGTAGGAAGAGTTGAGGTCAAGCCTAATGAAGACGGTCTTATCTTTGACATTAACAGAATCAAGTGTAGGAATCATATTGGTCTACTTTTCAATTCCCAAACTGTCGTTAGTCATTTGTATTGATTTTTTCCTGTCCTTGAAGCCGGACAACGCACGGATCGCGTCCATTGTCTCAGGTATCGGTATCGCCTCTGAATGCACCATGTGGCACCAGTAAAGCTTGTTTTTGTCAACATTGATTGATTCTTCCCACATACATGCTTCATACATATCAGCGCGCCGGCGGTTCATGTCGCGGAAATTCTCGAAAATCTGGGAGCTGGATCTGTAACCATCAGCTTCTTTGAACAATAGAACGCGTGATGCTTTACGGAATGCTTCGATTGCGTAATCCCGTGTATATGAGCCATCAAGCGTAGCAGCTACAAAATGAGTATGATTGAGGGTTGTAGGTATCTTGCAAGACATTGTCATAATATTGACGTCCGGCATGACCGTCTTTACGTCAGGGCCGTGGTGAGAGGGCATTTTTGTTGTAGGAATTGTGGTGGACCTTCGCTATAGGACTTTGAAGATTGCCT
>CAYITT010000115.1:0-3359 GCA_964366275.1 uncultured archaeon | reverse complement strand
GAATGTAAACCTCTCGGTTACTCTCGTATTCTGTACCGTATAGTTCATGGCAACCGTTATGACGCCGTCAGTGCCGGAAAAATTATGAGTTACGTGCGTCTTGTCTCCGAGACTAAGAGAAGCCGATGACGGCACAGAACTGGAGATACTTATGCTGCCGTCTATCCTGTCCTGAAGAAAGTTTCCTATAGTAACAGAAAAGTTTCTAGTCGTGCCGTTTGAAAAAACAACAACGTAAAGGATTTTTGCATCTACATCATTACGTATCATATTAGAGAAACTGTAAAAATACTGGGGACCTGTGCTGTTAGGCGTCGCCTGAAGCGTAGCGAGTCCTGTCAGATATCCGTACTCGTTTTTTATGTTTTTGAGGTTTTTATCAGCATACGACGTTTCCTGGAATAATTTTTCCTGCGTGATCTCGGGCAGCGTTATCAGCCCGGTGAGCATAACAAATCCTACTATCATGAATATTGCCGAGATGAAGAACATCTGGCCTTTTAGAATTTTTGCCACATCCATAACCTCACTTTTTTACCCAGATAGACTTCCTGGTAGCCTGAAACAAAATAATCAACGCTGACGATAGTCCTGTTTGCCGGAAGATTAGCTGACGAGCATTCACCGGAACAAATGGCGGCATCGAATATCGTAGTAGTCGGGATCCGTGAAGTCACGTTTCTTTTCAATGCATCCGTATCATTGCCAATAACAATTTTCCTCAGATCTCCCGACTGGTCCATATATGACAGCGCGTTGTAACCATTCTGTTTTATTATAGACATCGACGTTTCGGGTTGTTCCGGGGTCTTGCTGAATAAAAGGACGAGTACAAAAATCACAGTGACTACCGAAAGCATGACTTCTATGGTATATACATAGCCCTTGCTGTAACCCGTTTTCGATTCATTTCCGCTTTTTTGATTAAACTTTTTCTTAAAAAGTTTACCAAACTTGTACATTCAAATATCCTCTCCGTATGCCGCCCGTGGAATTCTGGAATAGTATAAACCGGCGCAATGCAATTATATTGCCGGCAGTGGGTACCGTTCCGCCGAACTGGAAAAACGTTCCTCCAAAATTGTCAACAACACTTATCCTGAAATCTCTTGGAAGTCCTGTAGAATTTTTAACTGAACTATAATCAGAACTATTAAGCATAATTATTTTCCTGTACTGTAATTCATAAATTTTTTCTGCCTGAGAGACGATTTCAGAAAGATTATCAACGCCGCTCTGCGATACTGACTGGCTTGAAAAGTTACTGTCGTCGTCAAAATAAACTGTATAGTTTTTTGTGACTCCGGTAGGTACGTTCACAACGAAAGTTATCATGTTTCCGCTTATTTCATAGGCTGCCTGATTTCCGGAATCATCATATACCGCCGTTGAATTTACGTCCGCGCTTATTCCAAAGTCGGTAAAATTTATTTTTACCAGCTCATTCGCAATGTCCTCCCACGGAAGTGCCTGGTTGTACCAGTACTGTGGTGTGTTGTTGACGCGGACATTTATCCTGTAGGCACTGGTCGCAAGACCAAGTAATGTGGGATGAAATCCGTCTTCCGCAACACCTATCAGGTCTGTCGCCTCGCTCGTCATAACCCGCAGGTTGGTGTTCTGTATTGTATCGGCAAAGAAGTTGGAAACTATTTGTATGACAAGTGCAAATACTACTATAAAAATACCTACCGCGATCATGTAGTCCATCTGTGTGAATCCTTTCATATTCTTGTCATCTCTATCCTGTCCTGTCCGTTCTGCTGTTTTGTATAGTAAAATCTGGTGAGCCCGCCGCTGGTAGTTCCGTTGTATACAGCATTGATTCCCATTTTACAGGTCTCGTTGATCTTTGCGTCCAGCGACTCAATGACTACGCTCTGGTTTACAAACTTTGTCCGGTAATTCATGCCTGCTATTCGCAACGGCATCTTGACATCAATTACTCCCATAACCGTGTCGCCCGTCACATTGTATACTGTTTCTGAATAAATCTTGTTCACCGCGCCCTGAACAACAAAACATAGTTGTTTTATATCATCGCCTCCGATTGATTTCTGATAATCGTTTTTTATTGTAACAAATGTTGTTGTTATGGCGTAGACAAGAAAGATGCTGAAGCCTACAAGTATCGCATGACTAAGAAGAATCGACTGGCCTTTGCCTGTCCGCTTCGTCTTTGAAATCATCTTATCAGTCCCAGGCTAACATTCGGTATATTCTGCGCCGTATTTCCGTGGTTAATTATAATAAGCTTCCCGATTCCTGACCATGTCAGCGTGTTTTGTATATCCGTGTCCGCGTATTCAAGTCTGATAAATATAGGGAAGTCTTCCGGAGTTTTAACGAGAAAGTTTCCTATTGTTGACGAAATCATTCTCTTTGCCTTCACAGTTTCGATTTTATTATCAACATCGCTGTGAGTTCCGTTCGTAAATCCTATCAGGAACCGGTTGTTTATACTGTCCTGTTTCATCTGGGCAAGCGTGTAGCGCGGGTTAAAGACGTAGAGGTCGTGGATTTCACCAGCATCAAGAGTTTTGTTGTAAACCAGGAACTCATCAATTCTGCCAAAAAACATGCTGGTCTTGTCGTATCTGCTTCCCAGAATAAGCTCGGTTGTGGACGAAACAGTCGCGATTGTTTGTGTGTCTCTCAGCAAACCGTCAACGTAAAGCTTGCCGGTAGGTCCACTCTTTGTGACAGCAATATGATGCCACTCCCCGTCGTTTATTACATTAGCGGAAGAAAGTGAAGCAGATCCGCCCTCAAACGTAAAAAAGTTCGGCTGGCCGTTGATGAGATATATCTCCATTCTGTGTGAAGACCCGTCTGCCTGTGAAAATATACCGATGTCGGTCGATGGCGTATTGACCCATACAGATATCGTGTAGCTCGAAGTTTCCAGAGCAGGCAGCTCTGATCCATTAATATAATCATCGATACTATCAAAACTGCACGCCGTGTTAAGCTTTCCGTCTACGGAAAGCGAGCAGTCAACACCGTTCCGTGAAGTGGCGTTATTACCAGATGGTCCGCTGTCCAGCGTGCTGTTATCCAGATGTAAAACAATGACGGTATCTCCGTTTTCCAGTTTGTGGTAGTAAGTATTATTTACCGCTGAATTGAGCAGCGTACCGGCAGAAATAATTGTCGCCATCGTGACTGATTTATTCATCGAAACGTAGCCGCCGGACAGGTTTGAGAAATTGACATTCAACGGTGTTGTCGGATTGTAGCTGGTGCCGTTGACATGTAGTGAATTATTATTGGTACCAACACGTGCCGCGAAATTCAGCGTAACCGTGTGCGCAAAAACGAGACCTGATAACAAAATCAGCGCGATTGCAAGGTACTTC
>CAYITT010000114.1:0-3443 GCA_964366275.1 uncultured archaeon | reverse complement strand
GTGGTAAAGCCTAACCTTTTGATGAAAGTAGAATTTTTGAATAAGCTATTCCGCGGCGCATCATGGTCTTACGTGCGATGGTTCTACAATATGTGCGATGCGGTAGTTGCACCTACTACTACAATAAAGAAAGTCCTCATGAAAAACGGCATAAAAAAGAAGATTGCTGTCATACCGACCGGTACTCATGTACACAAAAAAAGTATTGGTAGTGGTTTGAAGAAAAGATACGGGCTTGAAAATAAAAAAGTAATCCTGCATGTGGGGCGCGTGACGAAAGAGAAGAACATAGATTTCATACTGAAATCGTTGAAGAGCCTTTTGAAGGAAGATTACACTTTAGTTATAACATCCGACGGACCGTACCGGAAAACTCTCGAACAGACTGTTAACGAAGAGGGAATCGAAAATGTTAAATTTACAGGATTCGTCTCCGAACAGGCGCTGAGAGATTACTATTCGATGGCCGATGTTTTTGTCATGGCTTCTGCAACAGAAACGCAGGGACTTGTTCTCATGGACGCAGCTGCATTAGGAATTTCATCTGTCGTGCTGGACGTTCCTGTAATTTCTGACTTTGTAAAAGAAAACAAGATCGGCTTAGTGGCGTCTAAGAAAAACTTCGCGGATAAGGTAAAGTACTTGGCTGAGAAGAAGCCATCTTTTTCCAAAGGCTTCAGAAAAGTCCGCAGGGATTACAGCATCAAAAAATGCGTCGACAATTTACTTGAATTGTACAATAATTCTTACTCCCAATAGCCTGACTTCACGTAAGTTCTCTTGAAGAAGAAGAGATACGTTGACTGGCCGTACATTCTTATCGCTTTCAAAAGTCCCCATTTTTTTAGGCGGCGCGATGAGAAATTGACGCGTATCTTGCGGAGAAAAACTACTCTCCCTACTTTAGATATACGCGCCGCAAGGTCATGATCCTCATTTGTCAGGAATTTCGGGTTGAAACCGTGAACCTTCCGAAAATACTTCTTCCGGTAAACAAAACAGCTGCCGTTCGTTACTGGGATTCCTATCGCTATCATGAAATTCACGAATTTATTGATCAACAGCGCGTTTAGTTTTACGAATCCGTTGCCGTCATAGGGAAACAAATTGAAGACCCCGCCAGCTATATTTTTCTGGAATTCCACGTCCAGCTTGTTAAGAAAGTCTTTGTCAAATATGACATCGGCGTCTGGAAATACAAAAACTTCCCCTTTCGCTTTTCTCGAGCCTGTGTTGCGCGCGATAGCCGGGCCTTTCCTGCCTTCGTAAAGAACTTTCGCCCCGTACCGTCTGGCAGTCTTCACAGTCTTGTCCTTGCTGTAAGAATCAACAACTATTATCTCTATATCCTTTCTTCTCATTTTTCTTATTGAACTCAGACACTTCCCGATATATTTGCCCTCGTTCAGCGTAGGTATCACAAAAGAATATTTTATCTTCATTAATGAGATATTGTGGCGTCTCTAATTAATAAATGTCTTAGTGCATGTAGACTTATGGACGATGAAAAACTGGCGTATTGGCTGGGTGTCATGCAATCGGACGGATGTATGTACGTTAGGAAAAGACCAGACGTTGGTGACAAGAATTACATTACTTTAGGAGTAGGTCCTAAATCTATCGAAATGTTAGAAAAATTTAGCCAGTATTGCTTTGATTTATTTGAAAGGTCACCAAAAATTTTTTATGATAAAATAAACGGCAACGCTCTTTTCAGAATGAGTGCAGAGACTTTACTAGAGTTTTTTGTTTCTAATAAAATAGAATTTTCTGACCCTCCAAAACCCCCTGAGTTCATTACATCTGAACTAAAATTATTTGGGGCTTATTTGGCTGGTGTTATAGACGGAGATGGCGATATAAGAATAAAACGGAAAAAATACCCACAGTGTATAATTAGAATTACAAGTGGCAGTCCTCAGGTAGATCTTGCAAACAGTTTAAGGGAAAAATTAAAATGCAGTGTATCAATAACAAAATATCACAGAGTGAGTTGGCTAAAAGAAAGACGAATAGAGGGCAGTTGGTGTAGTTTGGAATTTTGCGCGTCAAAACGTAATTTAGCATTTATAAGAGAATTTTTAATCCCTCATATTGCAGTAAGTTACAAAAGACAAAAATTGGAAAAATTTATAGAAAATAGATACGCTCTTGCCGTGATTTGAACACGGGTCAAAAGGTCCGCAACCTCTCATTCTATCCAGGCTAAACTACAAGAGCTTCCTGTAATTGGTTCTTAGAAATGATTTAAAAAGGTTGGGAATTGATGAATAGAGAGATAATTATGAAGTGTTCATCCTGTAATAACTCTTTGATTTCAGAGGACAACTACACAAAATTTCAGTGCCCCTCCTGCTTGAAAGGACATATAGTAAGATGCAATAAATGCCGCCTCAAGAGCACCATTTACGTGTGTCCTGAATGTGGCTTCAAGGGACCGTGATTTTGATGGGAATGGTTGGACTTACTCTTCACGTAATGCCTGAAAGTCCTGAAGTTAATATGCACGAGTTGAAAAAACATATCTCTGAAGTGAAACACGTTCGTCAGGTAAGCGAGAAGCCAATAGGCTTCGGGCTTGTAAAACTTGACGTTCTTCTTGTATTTGACGACAAAGTCGGTGCCGGCGACTCGGAAGATAAGATAAGGGCCATCCACGGTGTTGGCTCTGTTGAGTCAGGCGACGTTACGCTTATTTCTTGAGCTTTTCTGACCAACTAATAGTTATGGCAAGGGCAGAGTTCTTTGGAGCTTACAAAGACCTTTCTTGTCAAGACTCGAGGAAGCAAAAGCTTCCTGAGTTCCAGAAAGACTCTAGTCTTTCAAGGAAAAGGGGTTTGTAATGGGAATACAACTTACTTCACTAGTTCAGGGCGATTTTATTGGCTTGGAGGATTTATTCGATAAAATCGTTGCTGTCGATGCTTTTAACTGGGTTTACCAGTTTCTATCAATTATACGCCAGTCAGATGGAACTCCACTAAAAGACAGCCACGATCATGTAACTTCGCACCTTTCTGGGCTATATTATAGGACATTAAAACTGATGGAGGCCAATATTCGACCTGTCTATGTCTTTGATGGTAAACCACCGGAATTCAAGTCTGTGACTGCTAAGAGACATGATATCCGCGCCGAAGCCATGCGGGAATGGCAGGAAGCTATGGAAAGGAAAGATTATGTAGCCGCCAGCAAATTTGCCAAACGCTCCACAACTATAACCCATGATATAATTGAAGACAGTAAAATGCTTTTGGAAGCTATGGGCGTGCCTTACGTCCAGGCGCCTAGCGAAGGTGAAGCAATGTGCGCTGTTTTGGTGAAAAATAGCGACGCTTACTGTGCGGCCTCGCAGGACTATGACACGCTTTTGTTCGGCTCCCAGCGGCTGGCCAGGAACCTGTCAATCTCTGGCAAGAAAAAACGTGGTAATGATTACGTCT
>CAYITT010000113.1:0-3460 GCA_964366275.1 uncultured archaeon | reverse complement strand
TGATTTTTTTTCCTTCAAAAATTATATCTCTTCCAAGCTGTAATTTCTTCCGTATATTTCGCTGACTGCCTTTGCTATAGCCACCGCAGCCGCAGAAGACGAGCCCAATCCTGAACCCGTTGGTATTTCACATTTAGAAATGTGCAGAGAAATGCCACTATTGGCTTCTGTCATGCTTTGTGCAGTTCCTATGAGTGCTTTCCAATAAGCAATGTAAGATCCGTCATCCTTTGCCCATGAGAGCAGTTCCGAGTAATTTCCTTTTTCTGTGCAGTGGTTCCATAACTGCTTTGCCCTGTCTGCATATTTCAAACATTCGCCAACAGTCCATTCGTGCCTAGAATTAAACCTGACATCTCTTAGAATCACTTTGTCTGACTTTTCCGCCTCGACGTATATGCGCTTTCCTACCGCCGCTATTATAGCGGGGTGCCCGTATACAACAGCGTGCTCGCCTATAAGATGCACTTTGGCAGGCGCAGATACTACAACCATGCTTTCACGATAATCCAAGACTTTTTAAGACTTATCAGAACAAGTGTTTATCTGTTAAACGTGCGCCTTCTCCAGGCCTGCAGACTATAGTTTTCTTGACGATTCCCAACTCTTTCAGGCGGCTTTCGATCTCTCTGACGTCCTTCTCGAGGCACATTATCTTGACCTGCGGTCCCGCGTCAATCGTGAAATATGATTCCAGGCCGTTCTCTCGCCACTTCACTATATTTTGCATTATTTCTACTGTGGCGGGGCTCCAGTATATTATTGCAGGCCTTGTCGTCATCATGGTAGCGTGCATTTTCAGTGCGCTTGCCTCGGCCGTGCTGCCTACAAGAGTGAAATTTTTATTCTTTATGCCATCCCTCATATTTTTCAGGTCTTCATCAACGCTTTCCAGCCAGCCTGCGTAGTACGGGCTTGTGGCAACCGTCTGGGCCATACCGCTCCTGCTTCCAGTCGGCTTCTTTTCTTCGCTGACGATGCAAGCTATCATCCTGAATTCCGGCCAGTGGTCCTTCGACGCAATAGTTTCGGCATAGCTGTCAGACCCGTCTTCTTTCTTGCCTGCGTACCACTCTGCAAACCCTTCGCAAATGGAGCGAGAAGCGGATCCAGAACCCAACCGTGCAAGTACTGTCAGTTCCTTTTCACTCAGGCTCAGGCCTGCTGCCTTGCTTGCCGCAAGGCTTAATGCCGCCAGGCCTGAAGCCGAAGAAGCCAGACCTGCTGCGACGGGGAAGTTTGATTCGGAAACAACTCTTGCAAAACCTTCAATTCCTGCCATGTCTTTTATACGGTCGAGGTGGGCCATTATGTCCTTTTCGTCTTTCCTCAGTTCTTCGGCGTTGATTGCTATAGAATGCTTTACATGTTGCTTGGAGAATTCTGCTGTTGTCTTTGTCCATAAACCATCACACGTCATGGATACGTTTGAGTTGTACGGCAGTATGAGCTCACTGTTCCTCTTGCCCCAGTACTTCACGAGGGCTATGTTTGCATTAGCAATTGCTGTTGCTTTCATGTTTTTTCGTTATTTGAAATCCTTAAAAGGGTAATAGAATCAAAGTCATTACCGGGTCCGTGGTCTAGAGCACCTTTCCAGAAAGCTGCACCAAAGCGGAAAGTTTGTGGGATTTGGTTTTTCGATACATATATGACGTCTGCTTCACACGCAGAAGGCCGCAGGTTCGAATCCTGCCGGACCCATTCAATAACCAATAAACCTCTCGATCTTTATCCTTTCCCTTGGTATATTCATGCCTTTTATCATGGCGACCATGGCGTCGACCATGGCAGGCGGGCCGCATACGTAGAACATAGCGCCGTCCACTGCGGCGTATTTTCTTATCATTTCTTCGTCTACCCTGCCAACGGCGCCCGACCACTTTTCTTTTGATTCTTCCGGCCTTGTTATTGTGCTTATTATTTTGATGTTCTTGTTCTTCCTTTTCAGCTCTTCGAACTCGGCGGCGAACGCGACGTCCTCAGGCGTCTTGTTGCTGTAGAAAAGCGTGATTTTGTTGTCAAGGTCTTTGTCCGTCGCGTATTCCATGAAACAGCGGAACGGCGTGACACCTATGCCGCCCGCAAGCAGTATAGCGTCATGGCTTTCGTCAAGAACGAACATGCCGTAGGGCCCTTTTACACGGGCAGAATAACTATCATCCATCTTGTTCAGCCTTTTTGAGAAATCGCTGCCGCCTATCTTCTTTGTTACCTCTATGAAGCCTTTTCTTGTGGGCGAAGACGATATGGAAAAAGGCCTGACGTCGCTATTGCCGTCTATTCCTATCTCCACCATGACAAACTGACCAGGAAGGAATGTGAATTCCTTAGGAATCTCGAACCGAAACGTCTTCACGTCGTGCGTTTCCTGCTTCACCTTGAGCAGGCGGGCGTTGAAGTCGAATACCATATCAATCCAAATGATTTTTGCCTAAAAATCTATTAAAATCGCGTACTTTTGCTCGTTATTTTCTTCTTTGTTGTGCTCGTGCTTACTTTGGAACCATGAAGTGGGGATTCTGACACAAAACAGCCTTTAATACTTTAGTTTTGAATTTTATACCAATGAAAGACGAGCGTGTTCTAGAAAAATACAGAAAAATGCAAGAAAAATTTAACCTTCCCAAGTTCAACGAACTCAAGGCAACGTTCAAATTTGATTCAGAGGATTTTGAGAACATCGACCAGCTGAGGATGGAGATATCCGACCAGCTTTTTGCGTTCAGCGAGAAGGTAATAGAGCACATAATCGCCGGGAACGAGTCGTTCTGCTGTCTTTTCGAGCAGGAAATGATAACGAGCGAGGAGAGGAAAACACTTTTTGAGCTCTACAAGAAGGTACAGACGCTGAAATGGGAAAACAACCTGCTAATGGTAAAGCCTAACGAGAAGCAGACGGTCGAATGGATAAGAAAAACGTGGGACCTCTGGAACAACGAGCTAGAGGCGGAAATGACAAAAATATGCAAGAAGCTTTCGGGTGGCTGGTCCGATCTGCCGTTCAAGTCCGAAAAGACGCAGTACCACGGGTAAGAATTCTTTTTCTCATTGCTTGCGGGATTTTGCTAAGACTTAAAAAGAAACTGGCTAATTCTGACTGCAATGGGCCGGTAGCTTAGTCTGGCAGAGCACCTGTCTTATATGACGTATTTTGTTAAAAACGGGAGAACAGAATATAGCTCTAGGCCAACAGGAGGTCGTGAGTTCAAATCTCATCCGGCCCATTTTTCTACTTCTAACTTCTTTTTTCGTATGATTATCGACGTAGGTGTACATGATTCGGATACAATCCATCCTTTCAAATCTCGATAACTATTAATACAAACCGCGAAATATTAATTGTATAGTGAAAAAAATGGCAAAGAAAAAAATGAAGAAGTCGAAGAAGTAATGTTTTGCTCTGTTTGATTGCAGATTAGTAAATCGCATTTTCTCTTTTTGAATTTTTATTATCTAT
>CAYITT010000112.1:0-3487 GCA_964366275.1 uncultured archaeon | reverse complement strand
ATATTTCCGAATATACTTAATCTGATTGAGCAAAAGTATGATCCCTTCTGCCATCGGTAATACAAGAACCTTATCAAACTCCTTCTTAGATGACGACCCTAGTTTGTGATTCTGCACGCCTATGGAGAGATGTTTGTTGAGTGGGATGTCCGGCACATCGAATTCGTCGTCACCTATATGAATAGATAAGATATCCTTACCCTCATCGTGCATCGCTTTGATGGTCGCTAACCCGCTAAATTTACTGGTTTGCCGTGGACTAACGAGCACTTTCAGCTCTTTTGTATCGGTGAAATAATATTGCAGCTTGAATAAGCGCCAGTCTATGGGCATGGAATCTTTGAGCACATTAAATGTAGACCCGTCCCGGATATAAATCGTACCCTCTCGTTCTTCAAAAAAACGAATTTGTTTCGCTCGAAGGATTCTTTTAAAGAACTTCAGGGCAGCTAGATATTTCTGTGATGAACAGATGCTCTGTTTTTTTGTCTTAGCGTCATAAAAGACAACGCCGTTTTCCGCGAGGATGTAATCGAACCGTAAAGATTTGTTGAAATCTCTTGCTTGCCCGATGCTATTATTGGTATTCAGGACCGTAATGAAATTTTGATCGATGCTTTTAGCGAGAGTCTGGATTTGAGTGGCTTGTGGTTGCAGCTGACTGTGTACAGATTCTCTAAGTGTTCCATCCAGATCAAATGACAAAATGACCGGCTCGCGACATTTAAGAGCCGTATGTATCTGCGCATATTCATTGCCCAGATAATCGTATACACCCAACTCCCTTAAGTCCTCGTGCAGTTTGGTAATCTGCGATTTGACTCGATCAAAATCTTTTAACAGCCTTCCTATTTTCAATTTGATAGACTCATCGAACGTATAAGAAGTCATTCTGCGTAATTCCTGTTCGTAATTCAATATTTTGCGAAGAGAAGCGAGGATTTTCTCTTTCGGACCGATATCTCCTAAGGATTCCATCTCCTCAATAACCTCTCTAACTGCAGTTATGTCCTGTTCTATTTCGATTGCTCGCTTTTTCGATATATCTTTGAGAAATCTCGCGAAAATATATTTTCTTGTTTGGGCCATATCAATAAGGCAACTGTAAACCTGGGGATCATTATCTCGTAGCAAGGCCTCTATAATATTGGAAGGACTCGCGGCAGAGTCGCTATCTTTCTTTCTACGCACATGTCTAGGACCTGTGGCAATCTTGATTGCATCCTCTCCAAATTCGCTCTTTATCTGGGCGGTTAATACCAAATCTTGGAGAGCGAACGGCAGCACAAGAATTTTGTTCATTTGCGTTGCACGAATACTGAATGCGCCGCCATTTATGGTAAAGGATCGCGTGGTGGTTCCGGTGTTTCTTTTTCGAGTATACAAGTTCACAATGGGTTGTCGGTCGACAAAACTTTGCAGGATTTCATCTGTATATGCGTCCAGAGCTTGAGAATCTTTGATAAAGATGTTTTTTTCATCCGCAAAGATACTTAATGGAGCGCGCTTTTTATTTTTTGCAAGCAAGGAAAGAGTGTGAATGAAGTCTCGAAACATCTTGTAGGGTGAGCCTGTATGATGTGTCACTCTGCCTGATACAACTTGGCTGTTTGGTAAAGAAAAGAGCAGCTGTCGCTCCCTGAAGAAATCGAAGTCGTTCACGACATATTTCCCATTGATTTCATCAAGCACTGAGTAGTGTATGTCGTCATCATGGAGGGTACATATGGTTTTCTCGGGATCGAGGCCATATTTTCCTATGGCATACTGGCATATGAGCAATGAGTAATTAAATGCACCAATGGTACCGCCAAGGGTCTGAAATTCTTGGGATATGAACGCCAAGAATTCTTTTTTATGGAAAAACTTTAGCTTTTGTATTTGTTCAAAAATCTTATTTCTGTCGTGTATGTGATAAACATCAACAACAACATGTCTTGGCGCCAAAGAATTAAGACGCTCTACAAGTTCTTCAAATTGCGCCGTCTTGTTTTTCGTCTTGGTATCGTTAATTATATTTAGAATTATTTTCTTTCGCTGTACGTCAAATCGTTGGATATTATCAAATATTGAAACAACCAATCTTTCAACAAGATGGGGATAATTGCACGCCCGAATATTGATGATTTCATTCTGAACGTCAAAAATCTCTCCGTATTTTCGTTTTATAAAAAGCTCGGCTTTCGTTAAATTGCACGGCGAATATATTTCGCCAAAGTTATCGCAGCTTTTCTTTTCCATATGTCTGGCGTCATAATGATTATACCCTACTTAAGTAACACGGAGGACACGCATGATCTGCCGAATATCAGGAGGAACGTGGGCGAGAGATTTATACACCTTTTGGTAATTTTGCAAGAGTTTAGATAGATAGACGGGGCGGGAATCGAACTACGTCGAGCAAAGCAAAAAATGGGGACAGGAATCGAACTCTAGTAAATACGGGGCGGAATCGTCGGTTCGTTTCGGACGGATGCAACAAACGAGCGAAAGCGAGTGCTGTGCCCAGCGCCAGCAGGCGGCGAGTGCACGGTTATGACGTCAGCCTGCCTTACCGGTAGGCAGGGAACCAGTACCGTCCCCATTGGGGTCAGTACAGTACCGCCAGGCATCATGGGAGCGAAAGGCGCGAGAAATCGCGCCTTTCGCGTTTCTGGAAGAGAGCTATACTTACAAAATGACAATAAGGAAATCAGTGATTGCGTATTCCACTACAAGCATTTTTGTAATGGCATTGATAGTGCCTCAAATTGCTCTCGCAGCGTGGTGGAATCCCTTGAGCTGGAATATTTTTCATAGAACTGACACCAAAACTCAAATATTGGAAAACCGAGTCAAAGAGCTAGAAAAGAAACTAGAAAGTACAGCTACTTCAACGTCCACAACAGCAACGACGACTAAACAATCTCAAACTAAAGCAACAGTTAAGTCTGTTGAGAAAGTCGCAGTGCCAGCGTCGTTGCCGAAGAAAAATAATAATTTAGATTTATTGATTGAAAAGTGTAAAGCTGAAAACTCTAAATGGCTTGCGGCATGGCCGTCCCTGGAACAGAGTATTCGGGATAAGGTACGCAGTGATTATCAAAGTGCCATTTGGTCTTATATGCAGCAATACAAGGGTGTTGTAACGGCGGGGGATATAGCGAGTTCGACCTCATCGTTAGCATTGCGCCAGGAGCAACAAGCAGTGAGTGTGGCAAAAACAAAGTTTGACCTAGCAGGAAACGAAGCTTATCAGAAGTGTCTATCAACTATACAAAACTAGCTGCGTACATAAACAAGACTTCTTATGACTAAAGATTTCCTTAACCAAATGAAAGAATTGTGCCACTGCGGTCACGCCCGAACTATGCATTATCATGGGTTCACGATTATTCCCCAAGGACAGGATCCTAAACCGACTAAAAAGGATGCCGAGTGCCGGGCAGACAACTGCAATTGTCAGATTTATAATCCCGTTGAGAAAGACGACAGTAGTACTGCGCCG
>CAYITT010000111.1:0-3560 GCA_964366275.1 uncultured archaeon | reverse complement strand
AAAGAGTATAGAATCCGGGATAAAAAACACGAAAAATATGGACCTGTACAAGAAGCGGGCAAAATTCGTCAGCGAGCGCATGATCTCTGTCGGTAACAAGCAGATAAAGGGGCAGAAAGTTGTCGTCGCCGCTGGGACTAGACCCATAGCGCCGCCAATAGCCGGGCTTGATACTGTAAAATACCTGACAAGTGATGATGTTTGGACACTAAGGAAAGCGCCAAAGAGCATGATAGTTATAGGCGGCGGTTTTATTGCCGCGGAACTCGCCCACTTCTTCGGGTCTCTCGGCACTAATGTAACAATCTCTCAGAGAAGCATCATGCTCAGAGAAGAGGACAAGGAAATAGCTGACACTTTCACGAGACTTTTCGGCGCTAAGCATAAGATCGTCCTTGGCTGGACACCTGTGGAAGTAAAACAAAAAGGCAAGACAATTTCGCTTATCATTGAACAAAACAAGACGCGAAAAACTCTTACAGCGGGAAGTCTATTGATTGCAACAGGACGGGTACCTAATACTGATATTCTTGAAGTCAAGCGAGGAGGAATTGATCTGGATGAAAGAGGGTACGTAAAGACTAATGACTACCTAGAGACGAGCGCGCCAAACACCTGGGCATTCGGCGATATAGCTGGCAAATATCTTCTGAAACACAGTGCAAACTTAGAGGCAAAATTCGTCTTCAACAACATGTACTCAGAAAAAAAGAAAGTGGATTACTGGCCGATGCCGCACGCAATATTTACTTCCCCGCAAATAGCGGCTGTTGGTTATACAGAAGAGGAACTGAAAGAGAAGAAAGTTGCTTACGCTATTGGCAAATACAACTACAAAAACACAGGGATGGGCGCGGCGCTTGCAGAGAAAGACGGATTCGTAAAAATCCTGGCGGGCAGCGACCACAAGATACTCGGCTGCCATATAATCGGACCGGACGCTTCAGCAATAATACACGAGGTCGTGGTCGCGATGAAACTTGGCGCAACTACAGAACAACTTGCTGAAGTGACGCACATACATCCGGCTCTGCCGGAAGTCGTCCAGCGCGCTGCTGCCAGCGTAAAATTCTAGCCAACAATGAAAAGTACCAGATAGGCAACTACTGTCAGGATAGGCATGTAATAAAGCGCTGCTTTATAGATCTTCTCAGCCGACGCCTGATCTTTCATATCGCTGTGACGAAGTAGCAGGACGCCGGAAGCGAGTATTGCTATCAGTATAACGTAAGTAATCATCATGAACTTGTCCGCAAAAGTCAGGTAACCTACTGGCGGAATCGAAGAAGTAAGATTAACGTGGAACATCACTGCTGCTATCAGCGTTGAGGCGTCCAGGCTCAGACGTGTAGTTACTTTGTCCGCCTGAAGCAGCAGAGAGAGAAGAGCTACTATGACCATGAAAATCACAGGAAGAAACGATTTGATTATCGACGTGGTCGCTACGCGCCTGATTTCTATACCGAAAGTATAACGCGAATAAGTCTCCCCGTACGGCGCATAATAATGGCTGCTGACTGAGGACGACCAGTTGCCGAGATCCCAGCCTACCAGTATTACAGCCGGGTCTACGCCACTCTCCTCGTCGTTTTTGGTGTAAGCAATCTCATCTATGGTATTCGCCTTGTCCTCAATCACTATTGTAAGCAGGTGGCTGTCAAACGGGTACTGCTTAAGGTCTATGTTCTGGGAGAGCGAGGCTTGTATTCTGTAGAATTTTTCAGTAGGCGTATCTATCAGCTTGTCTATCGACGTGGCGCGACCGTTCATGAATTCGAAACGCTCAGGCGAACAGTTAGAACTGCATTTCATTCCGAGATAGAAATCAATAGTGTAAGAACCTGTGCTCACTTCGAACTTCCCGATATTCAAAACATACGTGCTTACGCTTACCACAGTCGGTTCCGCATGAGCCAGCGGAAGCAGTAGGATGAGCAGCAGAATAATTTTTTTCATAGCAATGGGGGAATTATTCTAGAGACTTCTTAAAACGTGTTGTCTCATGTTGCCTGCGTTTCCGTTAATTTTATAAGCATGACGCGATAAGAACTGTTGTGATGAAATAAAATGTCGACACAAAATGTACCGTACAGCGAACCGCACAGCGTGAGTTATGTTGCATGGAACTTTGAATATGTCGGACGGGCAATGAAGCGCAGATTACCTACCTTGGGCATATCAAGTGACGAAACTGACAGGATACCTTATCTTGTCTGCAAATGCGACGAATCAGGAACCAGAAAGGTGTATACGCTTGGGACGGCCGGCCCGAGACCTGATCTCGAAGAAGCGCTTTTCAAAGACCTCAGTGCAGAAAAGCTCTAAATTCTAGACATATTTTATTTTTGTAAATGATTTATCTAAAAGACCTGCCAAACAAGGCTAAAATAGTTTTCTGCTAAATTTTTAATATGGCATCCGATGCTTACGTCGGCAAAGACATAGACGGTTCCGTGCTCACTCAGTTGCGCAAAAAGGCGCAGGAAGGGGGCGCAGAATTCCTTTTTGATTCTTACGGAATAGACCGTGTCGGACGTCCATCCGTTCATTGCACCAGAGTCGCGCAAAATTTACTCTATATTGTATTTGAAGGCCCGACAGAAGACGACATAAAGAAACTCCTTGGAATTTTTGACGGCGTGCCTCTGCAGCACCAAGACGAATTGCCGATGGAAGTCGGAAGAAGATATTAACGAAGAAGCCTCTGTATCCTCTTGAGGCCGTCGTCGACCTCGACCTGCAGGCCTTTCAGAAGACCCTCGATTGATTCTACGTTTGATGAAATCAACCGTGTTTTTCTTAAAACTTCCTCGACAACAAGTGTTTTCTGGAGAAGATATTCAAGCTCACTCTGTATCTTGTCTATCTGAATCGACTCGCCACCCTTGCTCAATTCGCTTTCGACGATTGTCTTGGCTATGTGGTAAGAATAATACAACCCATTTCCTTCCAGACACGTTATGATATAATTTCTTGCTATTTTGCCCGGATGGAATGCGCGCGGCATTTGTTCACGTGACTTGAAGACAAAAATACCGAATTTTGCACGGCGGTTCTCGATTGCACTTTCAATTTCGGCTATAGTCTTCGGGATGGTATAGCCGGAACTATCTTTGGCTTCGACAACCAGGCGTTCGTCAGAGCCGCGAAGTGTAATTAAAAAGTCGCCCGTTTTTCCTGTTGTTCCGGTAATATTTCCTACGCTTTCGACTGTATCGCCGTAAGCGTTTGTCACGTATTGCAGTTCTTCGTATAATCGTTCTTCGAAAATACCGCCCTTCTGGGTGGACTTCTCAAGCACATCTTCTTCGGCTTTTGCAATTGCAAGCTTGTCACGGACCTCTCGGAAGTTTTCCATGATTTCCTTTTTCAACTGGTTGATTGGAGATCCTTCACGGTTCGGATCCAGAACAAGACGTATCGTACCCTTGTCAACGTCGAAGTTCTCGGAAAGCTTGTCGACGAACTGGCTCATGGAGCTGCGCCGGTTGTCCATATCGAAGTGACTTTCCAGCAGCTTCTTTATGTTGCCTCATTACTCTTAAGAATGGCTCTTTATT
>CAYITT010000110.1:0-3603 GCA_964366275.1 uncultured archaeon | reverse complement strand
CTAGACCATATGAACGATATAATCAAGGAGATTCCCAAGGAAACCCTCGCGGAAATGAAGAATATAAAGAAGAACATGCCGGACATGTACCAGGGAATAGTCGAGAATACGGCAAAACACCTACACGCTTCGGTTTTGGGAGCTATAGACTCCAACATTCTCAAACTTATCAAGGATTCAGGTAAGATTAACAGCAGGGACCTCTTAGTTAAGATAGAGGAGAAGAAGGTCTGCTCAAAGAACACGCTATATTCTCACATAACCAGACTGGAGGAAGACGGCATGCTAACCAGGAAGCGGGAACTCCATGAAGTCTACTATATGGTAGCAGATTCTGTGAAAGATTCGTTAACAAAGCAAGAAACTTCGGAAGAACCCAAGAAGGAAGAGAAACCTGCAGCTAAAGCCGAACCTGCCGAGGAAGAACCCAAACCGGAGCCTAAGGCTGATAAACCAAAGGAAGATTCCAAGAAACCCAAGAAAGTTGCTAAGAAAGAAGCAGCGCCAAAGGAAGCAGCCAGCGCAGAAGAAGAACCTAAGCCGGAAGAGGCAGCGCCTGTAGATAAGCCACCTACCGAGGAGCCAGCCATAGAGGAAGGAGAAGCAGCTGTTCCTGAAGAACCTAAGAAAGTAGAAGTGCCTGTATAGGTATGGTAAGCCGCTATAATATAGAGCTAATATTCCTGTGTTTCCTGGTACCCTTGAAGAAAGTATTTCTCAAGGAGAAAGCGCAACTCCGGATGCATCTGTGCGCCGTTATCCATCAAAGTTCTTATTTCATCAATTGTGAAGAACTGCACCTTCTCAACCTCGTCATTAATGTTGAAAGGGCCGATGTGCCTGACGGTAAACGTCATGAGAAACTTCGTAGGACTGTAAGAATTAACGTAGAGGTCCTTTCCAAGCACGTACAGCTTCGTTGATATGCCTAATTCCTCGGACATCTCGCGAAGCGCTGCCTGCTCATAAGATTCACCGGCGGAAACATGTCCGCCTGCGCTTGTACACCAATGATCCGGCAGGAAGGCTTTGTTTTTGCTGCGAAGCTGCAGCGCAATTCTTCCGTGGTTATCCAGCACGAACACATGCACTATTCTGTGGGTTAAATTCCGAGAATAAATGTCTTTTATCGATGCCTGCCCAACCACTTCATCATTATTGTTAACAACATCCAAGAATTCCATGCTTATAACCTACATTGTCAAACTATTTCAATTAAAACCAAAACAGCCTTTTTCCTGACATTTCAAGTTATATAGTCATAACATTACCAATCGGTTTTTTCCAGTTGTAGTTTAAATTCTTCAGGAATATTATCTTTCGTAATCAAACTTCATCCGGATAAGTAAAATGAAGCCAGTCCGTATATGGGAATGTTAGACTGCGGTGTTTGTTATATAACCGGTCTTTATTAACCCACTGTAGTTAATCATTAAACTACAAATTACACTGATCCTTTAACAGCTTCCAGGTAGCCCCTAAGTTCTTGAAGTTCTTCATATGAGACTGCTTCGAAACGGAGGAATCGGTGCTGATTTTCAAGAAAATATTTATGAACTTCTGGCTTTACGACGACAGTTCTGATATCTGTGTTGTATTCTCTTGCTTCATATGACAATATAGACATTATCTCGCGCAGAATACTTCGCATGTCGAGCATACCGACATCAGATTCGTGCCCCGATTTAGCTGGTAACTCCCAAATCATTGCATAGTTTTGAAATTCATAGGGGGGCCCACAATTACCTGTTCCGTGAAAGACCTTGGATACGTAAACAGTCAAGTCAACTTTCTGATCCATGGTTTTAAAGTTCTTTTCAATTACTTAAGATAATGGAATTCCCGATCAAGTCAGTAGCTGATATGGAAAAGCTGTCCAAAGAGGTAACGTGGCAGTATTTTGAGAAGATTGTAGGTTACATCTTCGAACAGAACGGCTTTGATGTCAATGTTGGTGTTATCGTTAAAGACGGCTACGGCATCAAGCGCCAGTTCGACGTCGTAGCTGAAAGGTACGGGTTGACCTACCTAATTGAGTGCAAGAAATGGAAAAGCCGGAAAGAGTACAACAGTGCAATAAAATCCGCGGTAAAGAAGCATATGGAAAGATGTATTCTTTTCAGGAACGCGAGAGGCGACGGCATTCCCATAATAGTGACACTGATCGAAGGTGAAGTCGAGATGCACGAAGATGTTCCGATAGTGCCAATAATGAAACTCAACTGGTTCATCAATAACGTCGATCAGTTTATCGGCAATGACGAGTTCAAGATATAGTATTTTTTCTTTATCTTCCCGTAAGTGACCTACTTTTCGTAATTCTCCTATATTCATAACAAAGCACAGACTAAACATGTATAGTTGAAACTAGATACAGCTATATATATGACCCGTGCACATATGTAGAGTTACTGAAAAATATGTTTTCTGTGAATCAAGGCAAGCAAACGCTTGCCTGTATAGTTCGTAAGAACTATATTTGGGTGCAACGGTGACGAACTTGAAGCGCAAGAAAAGCAAATACATAAAGCAGTATATCGAAACATGGAAATGCAAAGGTTGTGAGTTCGAATGGAGCTACAGGACAATGAAATGTCCAATGTGTTACACGGCCGGCGCGTTAAAAATCGTTTGATCTCTTCTTTTTTTCTTTTCTTTTTATTTCATCTTTAATACTTTTTTAACATATTTCTGAAATGAGAAGAATAGTCCCATTTATGTTAGCTGCTTTGATGGCTGGGTGCAATGAAGTAGCAACAGAATACACGCAGTGGACAAGAGAGGGCAGCACTGTTACCAAAAAAGAATATAAGCCTTCCAGCACTCGCCCATGCTATAAGCTTAAAGCCAATGGAAAGTTTGGAATGGGATTGTGTACTGAATCTGCAAAATACAGAGTTTCAATTTCTTGCATGCATGGAGAAACGACAGTCAACGACAGCGGATTGTTTGAAAAGTTAGAAGAAGGCCAAGAGCCGACAATACAGTATAGAACAAAGAGGACCATTTCGTACGATGGAAAAGCAGATGATGGTAACGTAACGAACACAACCCTAGAGCTAGAACACGATTTCAATCCCGTAAAATAAGCCGCCGATTGGGTACATTCCAATTAGACGTATCTGATATTTATAACTTCTACAAATTACTTTACTTTTATACTTTGGCACCAAGAAAAAGGTAATGAAAATTATCGTGGTAGCCGGAGGGGTTATTTCTGGTGTCGGCAAGGGCATCGCTACCGCGTCTATCGCAAAAATTCTCCAGCAATACGGTTATACTGCCACAGCTGTAAAAATCGACCCGTACATCAATTTCGATGCTGGGACATTGAGACCGACGGAGCACGGAGAGGTATGGGTCACGGACGACGGCGGGGAGATTGACCAGGATCTGGGCAATTATGAGCGATTTCTCGGGTTTGAAATCCCGAAGAAAAATAACATAACAACAGGTCAGGTTTACAAGGCAATAATCGATCGTGAGCGCAAGGGAGAATACCTCGGCCAAACAGTCCAGTTCATCCCGCACGTGCCGAACGAGATAAAGCGAAGAATAAAAGAAGCCGGCAAAGGTTATGATTTTGTTCTGATAGAAATAGGC
>CAYITT010000109.1:0-3621 GCA_964366275.1 uncultured archaeon | reverse complement strand
TAAAGCCTGACATAAGTGGCAACAAAGTGACATTCTCTACGTCGAGTCTTTCCGTCTTTGCTGTAGGCACAGAAGAGAAGCTAAAAGTTTCCCTGAATTTTGACAAGCAGAGATATCCAAGAAAAGACATAATAAGCTTGAAAGGTTCAACCTCTGGTTACAACAAGCAGATACCGAACGCCACCATCAGAATAAAAATCGACGGTACTTACGTGGATCATACAATAGTTTCGGATAATTTCGGAACTTTCAAGCTTGACTTTTTAAGCCCTGACGCGGAAGGGAACTACACTTTGAAAATAATAGCAACCAAATCCCCTTATTTATCTTACAGCAGCACGCAAAACATAGAAATACTCAGCATGCCGTCGCTGTCAATTGTATTTCCGGGTTCCATTCAGACAGAGAAAGGGAACGAAACAAGAGAAAGTCTACTGCTTGTAAACAAAGGCCAAAAAGATATCACTAACATAAGAATAACAATTAACCTTGATGACAAATACTACAAACTCGGGGACTATTCAAAAACTCTGAAAGCCGGCGAACAGTTGAGCGTGCCGATAACTTTCTTTGCTTATGAAGACGATGTGGCAACAACAAAAAGCTCCTTGATTAAAGTAGAATCTTCCGAACTCAGCGACGAAAAAATATTCGGGTTCACGATCATGGACATGCCTGCTGAAAAAATAACCGGATTTGTTACAATGCCTGCTATAGACGGCGAAACGACTTACACAGTAGTTTTCGCTATTCTGGCATTTACTGTTGCGCTTCTGCTGAAACGTGTCAAGAATTACGTCTCTGTAAACAGCACGCGACAGTTTTTCAGCAATACGCCGCCGAACTTTGCAACACAGCAAAGCGATGCGGCTGCATATCTAGCAGATGTAAAGAGTTATTTGAGGTCGAAATAAATGGTAAAAATAATAAGCATATGCTCCGGAAAAGGTGGAGTCGGCAAGACTTCGGTAGCAATTAATTTAGGCGCGGCGTTGAACGCGATAAATAAACGAACGTTAATAGTAGACTGTAATTTGACTACGTCGCACATCGGATTAATGTTCGGGTTCTATTCTTCTGGCAAGACATTGAATAATTTTCTAAGAAATGAAAATAAGCTCGAGGAAGTTGTGCATACACATTCATCCGGACTGGCAATAATACCTGCAGCACTTGAACTAAACGAATTAGTCAATTTAGAAACGCATGACCTCAAGAAATCTTTCAAGGAATCGTTTACAAATTATGATTTTATAATTCTTGATTCAGCTCCAGGTATAGGAAGAGAAGCGCTTGTTTCGTTGCGCTCCTGCGACGAGGCGGTTTATGTAGCAAATCCGTACATACCTTCGGTTGTTGATATTCTAAAAACAAAAAGTCTTTCTTCTCAATTAGGTTTCTATAATCTAGGTCTTGTTGTGAACAAATCGACCGGAAAAGAGTACGAGCTAAGCAACGAAGAAATATTCAAATTCACGGAGCTTCCTGTCATCGGAACAATACCACACGACGAAGCTATACTAAAGTCGTTGAATTCCAGAGTCATATCATTCCTTTCTTATCCTAAATCTGCATCAAGCAAAGCATTCTATGAGCTTGCTCATAAAGTGGCTGGTCTGCCGTTTTATCAAAAGTGAGAAAGATGAAGCTATACCTACCCTTTCTTTTATTGATAATTCTTGCAGACATATCGTTAGCGGCTTCGATTACAATAGTTCCTGATGCGGACATAGTCACGAATTCCTGGACAACAACACCATTGTGGTCAAAAATAGCGGATAGTGCTGAAGCACCTGACGGAACCGTAATAACTTCGCCACTTAATCCATCTTCAACAGATCTGATAAATTTTTCACTCAATGAAATAGTAGAAGGGCAGGTTGATCAGGTTATAATAATAGTTCATGCGAGAAGATCCAGCGTAGCAGGTGATGTTTCTCTTAATTTGTCATGGTTCAACACAACAGGAGGACTTATCGCTTCTATTGATACTGGTTCACTCACGACCACTCTTACAACATACCATGGAACTTTCGCCGTCGCGGTAAACAGAACGTATGTAAACAATTCATTTCTTTTAATAATTCCATCGAGCAGCGGGGTACTTCCTCAGATAGAGATTGATGCAATAAATCTTAATCTTACCACAAGTAACACAACACTAAAAGCAAACGGTACTATAACCGGACCAGTCACCAATTTCACGGGAGAAAACTTCACATTGCAAGGAAATTGCGAGGCTAACGGACTCTCTTCGGCGGAAAATGTTTATGTAATGCTTCAGAATTCTACTGATAACGTCACATTTACTACAATTACGACATCCAACACAGAACCCATATACGCAAACGTTTCCGCTTACTTTATAGGCATTTTAACAGACGCGAATTCTTCTTCACCTACCTTTCAAATAAATGCGACAAAACAAGGTACATACGCCTTACGTATTCAGTGCAATGGGACTAATACTCAGCCAAGAGAATCAAACAGCTCAAGCTATAATTTCACCGCAAACCAGTCTTACGGCTATCTGGATGTAACTCTTCTTCAACCCAGCCCCACTGCCTCGACCAGCAATGTAGCGCGGAACATGAACTTTACAATTATAGCAAACGTGACATGTGTAAGCGTCACGAATAATCCTACAGCTATTTGCGGAAAGATCAACGGCACGGCGCGTTATAATTTTTCTTCACTGATCCCTGACGTTCAGATAAATGCCACAGAGGGCGACTTCCCTTTCTGGACAAACACTGGCAATAAGACATGCGGCCTTATGAATTCAACAAATATTTGCAGCTTAAACTGGAGTGTTAATGCAACCAGTGATGTGGGTCGAACGTACAGCATTGACGTGTTGTTCAACTCAGAAGATACCAACGTCACGACGAACAATACTCCTGTTGGTAATATAACAATAACACCGTGCGTTGTCGACTTTTCTCTTTGGGGCACTGCAATAGATTTCGGAACGCTCCCGCCAAGCACACGACAGAACTCAGCGCCCCGAAATGCGGATAATTTTTACAATATAACTGTAAACCCAGGAAGCTGTAACACAGATTTTTTCATAAGAGGTACAAACATGACAAACTCGAGCTTTACCAACATAATTGGCGTTGGAAACATAACATGGAACAATGAATCTAATAACTACGCATCCTCATTCAATCTGACAGAAGAGAATATATTAGTAAAGGCAGCCGTGCCGCAAATAACTAACATTACAACATGGTACTGGATAAACGTTCCGCCTGTCTATGTAGGAATATACAACGGAACTATAACAATAAGCGGTGTTGAAAGTGTATAGGAAATTTCTGGCTATAATACTTATCTTGGTCGGGGTTGCTTATGCTTCTAACTTTGGATCTACCGTTAAGCTCAATCCGGTTGTAATAAAAAATCAAAGTTCGGAATTTAATCTTCTGTTATGGACTACAGATGAAACCAGCCAGACCGTCATTTTACAACTGGTTCAAAAACCGGAAAACTGGACTGTAAATATAGAAAAACCTGAAATACTCATAAGCCGAGATACTGGCAACGAAATGGTATACGCCCAGGATTACATACATGCGACGTCTGTAAAAGTTTCTGTTGATCAGCAAGGATCTAAAC
>CAYITT010000108.1:0-3628 GCA_964366275.1 uncultured archaeon | reverse complement strand
GTATCAAGACATCCGTTGGTCGTTTTTAACTTATTCATAAACATTTCTTCATGTTCTCCGTTCCCTACTGTAAATTTTAAGTGCCTAGCCATTGATTTATGATCACGAAGACCGTTCCTTCTCAGCATTTCAGCAACTTTCAGTGCGTACTCGTTCATACCGATCGCTAAATTGCCCATATATCTGCTTAGAAAAGTACTCAGGTCATATCCTTCCAGTTCCATAGTCCTTATAGTGCCAAACAGCGTGGCTCTGAAAAATCGGTTGAACCTGTCGTCTACAACTGCCTTGTACGCCGGCGTTCTTTCGTATGACATTTTTACACCAGTCATTAGTTGTCATATAACAATATATAAAGATTTCTACTACTGTTTAATAATGACAAAGAGAATTCTCGCATTGTTTGCTGCCGCTGCGCTACTTGCTGCGCCTTCAGAAGCGCGAGACAGAGCTGTGCCAAGAAGCAATATGACGCAAAGCGCGCAAACAAGGCATCCAAGACCTAACGGGTTTGTGCCACAGCACATAAGACACGGTATTCCTTATCATCATAACAGATCTTTCGAGATATTTTTCGCGTTCAACTATGGCAACGCGGCTTTTGACAGCTACTATTACAGTGGAAGAATGTACCCGTTTGGATGCGGGCCGTTTTCAAGACATTCAAGAGAACAACTGATGGGAATGCAGCACAACCCACGAGACTATCGTCAAGACGGGAGAATAGGAAACCTGGAGGCAAGAGTCGAAAATCTTGAAGACAGGACAGACAACCTTGAGTACAGAACAGAAAGTCTCGAACAACAGTACAGCAATCTTCGCGCATGGGTTGCCAGCGGTGCACAGTCAGCACCACGTGTACAACCAACTCATGAGCCGGTACAATTAATAGAAAACATACCTGAACCGCCTGCAAGGGAAGAGAACAACTTCATTGGATATGACGGAATAGTATGTCCTGAGCAATATTCGTCTGAAGCAAACGGCATACTAAACAGGGTGTTTGATAATTATTTTGAGGAGCACGGCGTCCTTTACCATGCATATCAGGATATCAAAAACGGCATACCTTATACAAAGGTAAGAAAAGGTAAGGAAGTTGTACTAGTAGATGATTATTCATTTTTCAAAGGGAAAAAACCTACTGGCAGCGAATTTGGGAATTACATAGACGGCATGCTTGAAAAAATAGGAATATCCGATATGGAAAAATATCTTGGCGGACCTCTGGGCACGATAAATTTTACACCCACTCAATGCACGCTTAGCTACTAAAATGCTTGCTGCTAATTTCTTCTAATGGCATCTGAAAAAGAGATAATTGAATCTATCAAACTAGTCAAGAAAGCGTCGAAAAACTTCGCCAACACGGCTTTGATGGATGTTGCGAGCGTGCCGAAGAACGCGTTTCAGGTTCTGATATCATGTATAATTTCGCTGAGAACGAAGGACGAGGTTACTGCCGTTGCATCTAAAAGCCTTTTCTCCGTTGCGTCAACACCGAAAAAGCTTTCTGCTCTCGATTGGAAAACCATAGGGAAATTGATAAAGCCGTCCAATTACTGGAAGACAAAAGCGAAAAGAATAAAGGAAATTTCCAGACAAATAGATGAAATGGGCTACGTGCCTGACACGATGGAGGAGCTTCTGAAGTTCAAAGGCGTCGGCAGGAAAACGGCGAACATTGTTCTTGTATATGGTCATAATAAAAAATACCATATTCCTGTTGACACGCATGTCCATCGCATTCCGAACAGGCTTGGGTGGATAGATACAAAGACGCCTGAAAAGACAGAGGCTGCTTTGGAGAAGATAATACCGAGACGTTACTGGCACGATTTCAATGATTTATTTGTGTCCTTCGGACAAAATATCTGCAAGCCGGTCGGACCCAAATGCAATGAGTGTCCGCTTGCGCAGCGATGTAAATACTTCAAAGAAGTTTATATGAAAAGTAAAAGGAAAGAAAATAAGCTTTTTAGCAAAAAGCTTAAACAAAAAAGTCCTTAAAAAATCTAAACAACGAGGACCAAAACAACTGCCATCAGAGCAAAGTTTATGAGCCCATGTGCGCCGTTCAAAAGATAGAGATTTGTTGATTCGCCCTTCCATAGAACTCCGCCAAGCGAAGTCGTCGCGACAAACCCTAACCATGCCCAGGCACCAACCAAAGCTGCTGCTTCCGGCGTAGCCGCTCCCGCAAATGACAGGAACGTGTTAAGCACATACGCAGTTATCAGTGAACCGACAAAGGTTGCTAGATATGCTGGCCACATGCCTTTTTTCTTTGCATCCATTTTTATTCCAGAAAGCTTTGCCCATGTCTTCCCGAAAACCGGTCCGTACCATAGCATTCCGAGAACCATGCTTGCAATTGCTGCTGCAACAACGTCTATATACATTGTGTTATACCCCCTAAGCAATATTGCAAATTCCGCCTTAAAAAGAGCTTATAAGTGGGTTATTGAATTACTGAACGAGAGCCGATGTCAACATCCCCGACATTAAGCCGCATGAATGACCTGATGTCAAACGGGCCGCTTTTTTTGTCATGCCCCGAAAAGAAGCCACGTCCAAAAGCTTGTAAATACTTTTCATCAATCCAGAAGTATGATGCATCGTCACCGAAGATTTTTTCGGCATCTTCTCTTGAACCAGTTCTGCATGGGAAGCCTGTTAAATAATCGTATTTGAGAGTCCAGCCGTTAGGAGGTAATCTCCCTTCCGAGAAATGGTCGAATGTTCTGACAATTCCACCTTTTGCTACCCATAAGCCATTTTCATAAACAACTTCATCAGGTTTTTCCACTGCTTCTTTACCATCTCTGAGGAATGTAGATGTGCATTCGCCTCTGCTTCTGTTTGCAAGGACGTTTGCCCTTATTTCTGCATTCGTCGCGTATGCATGACGAAGCTGCGCAAGCGTCGGTGCTGTCTTGTAGACTTCTACAGCAGAAGAACCGTATCTTGATATTTCCTTGCCTAGTGAGAAAGCTGGAAGCAGTTCATTTCCGTCTATTACTAGGGGATGTATCCTTACCATTGACATCTAAATACAGTTTCAGAAAAGCTTAAAAATCACTTCATAGAACGCCAGGCTTCCATGCCGCCTGACAAAGTCCTGGCAGAATAACCCAGCTGGGCTAACACCTTTCGAGCGTGTTCGCTCCTTATGCCGTGCTCACAGACGGTTATAACAGGTATGTCTTTCGGGAGCTTAGCTACTCTGCCCAGCTCGCGCACGGAAATGTTGACGCTGTCTTTTATGTGGCCTGACGCGTATTCCCATTCCTCGCGAACGTCCAGGATCGTCAGAGGCTTGCCTGATTCTATATCCTTCTTGAGTTCTTTCGGCGAGATTTCTGTCTGCATTATTTTTATTTCAGGTCAACACTTAAGTAGACTTCGGAAAAAATTTATTGAAAGGGCAGAAAAAAATTCTTCTTTTCAATGGCTTCGTGCAGTTTTCTATACGCTATAGGAAAGTTTCGCAGAATGACGTGACTCTTCGATACGTGAATGCAATGAGATAGCCCAAATGCCGATACATGTGCACAGTCACGATTGTTTCGCAAAACATTCGCAATTATTCGCAGGAGTTTCGCAACTCAACGACAAAAATCATCCT
>CAYITT010000107.1:0-3638 GCA_964366275.1 uncultured archaeon | reverse complement strand
AAAAGGTTGGTCTCCGTATTTCGATTCATATATGTCTTTTTTGCTGTTTCAAGTATCTGGCTCCTAACGTCGCTGACGGCGACGGGCTTGATACGGCCTTCTTTCGGCGACATGGTACCGTTCGCTAAAATAAATTCGAGTGGCTTCTCTTTTTCAAGCATGTCTAGAACGAGCTCCGAAGGAACCCAGTTTTTCTGTTTAAGCAGCAAATCGTTTTGCAGAGCTAGCGCGTAAAGAAGCAGCTGTCTTTCGCGGTCGTCCTTGCTGACATCTGCGTTGACATATCCTGTCTTGTAATCGATAATACGGACTTTCCCGTGGCCCATATCATCAATACGATCTATCTTACCGACGAAGTTGAAATTGTCAAGAGTAAAGCGAAAGAATTGTTCTGTGGCAACAACTTTATCCATACTTTTCCCGTGTCTTTCCCAGAATACGCTAATAATTCTTTCAGCGCGCTCCGTGTCGAAGTCTTTCATTCCTGCCGTGTGGATTTTCAGGATCTGGAGAACTTCTTCACTGGTCTTTGCTTTTACCTTCGCTGCTTCGTCAAGCACTTCGTGGATAATGGACCCGAAGCCAAGCGCGCCCTCGCCTTCCTCATCGTCCCGTGACGGCATGTTGAGCACGTGTTTTAGCTCGTATTTCTTCGCACAGTCAATGTAGGTACCAATAGAAGTTACGGAGAAGGCTACTGCCGAAGGGTTGAATGTAACTCCGTTCTTTCCTGTATTCATGCCGCCAATCAATTTTTCGACTTCTTTCGCGGCTAACTTTGCGATGACTGATCTGTCCATCATTACAGGCTTTCTAGATGTCAGTCCTTTGTAGACAAAAGCATGAAACTGCATTCCCTTTATGTCGCCGATTTCCAGCGCGTGCTGCATGAGCTTGTGATGTTCGTTTGCGATACGATCGATTTCCGTATCGCCGCCTTCCTTAGCGCGGATTTCTTTGTCATAGTTGAAAGTCAGGTCGCGGTCGTCTACTTCACCAGCTAAAAACCAGTTCGGCTCGGCTCCGATTTCCAAAAGAAATGACGAAGGCTCGCGGATTTCTTTGCCGCCATAATCTTTCGCTAGTGTCAAGGTAAGCGATCTTTTAGCGCGAGTCAATGCTACGTAAGCTAATCTTCTTTCTTCGCGCTGCTTGAGCAGAGATGTAAACTCTTTTACGGCTTCTTCACCCTCTGACAGAATTTCATCGTACTGCTCGTTGAGTTCCATAGGTATCAGCGGCTCCGCGCCGCCGCGGGTCAACGGAAACTTGTCTTTTACTAAATCGATCAAAAAAACCGCAGAGAATTCGAGCCCTTTCGCTGCGTGTATTGTCATCAGTTTTACAGATTCTTCGTCCAAAACCTTCGAAGAAGCGAAGCCGCCGCCCATCTCATCTATCAGTTCGATATAATCGATGAACCCGTCTAAATCATCCCCATGGAATGATTCAAACGTCTCTGCTAAACGGACCAAACGTTTCAGGTTATACATTGCTTCTGTGCTTCTTGTATTTCCGCCCGACTGGTATTCACGGGCTAGTCCCGTTTCAGAGAAAATCTCTAGAATCAAATCGGAGATACGATGGTTACGTTTTGTGCGAAGCGCGTCGATAATTTCCTTCAGCTTGTCGATTTTTGCTACCCCTTCGTGCGAGATGCCTATATGTTTAACATCGCGGTACAAGACTGCCTGAAAGGTATCGCCGCGTCGGCGCTGCTTCTTTACGTGATCGGCAAGCAGCGTTGAATCTAAAGCGCTCAGTCCGAAACGCCCGTGCAGCAGTTTCCACCAGGCCTGATCAGCCTGAAGCAGAGGTCGTGAGAAATTGTGAAGCACGTAAAGATAAGACACGACTGCCTTTATCTCAGGCATATAGAAGAAATCGTTGCCTCCAGCGACGCTGTAAGGTATTCCTCTTTGTGTCAAAGCGCGTTTTATAGCACTGCTCGAAGAGTGGGACCTATAAAGAACTGCGATATCTTTGTATGCCATTCCGTTCTTTGTAAGCAATTCGATTTCCTCAATTATTCGTCGCGACTGCTCACGGTGGTCTTCCATCTGGATTATTCTTACCTTGTCACCTTCGATGCCTTCTGCAGATGTTAATAGAACCGACTCCTCGGGCTTTGTGTAATTATTTGTTATCAGCTTGTGAGCTATGCGCAAAATCCTGTCCGTAGAACGGTAATTTTCCTTGAGCCTGATTGTGTCTAGTATCTGAAAAGTTTTCCGGAACTTTTCTATATTGTCTGCATAAGCTCCGCGGAAGGCATAAACCGTCTGGTTCTGGTCGCCGACGACTGTTATGTTTTTATGTTTGGAAGTCAGAGCAACCAGTAATTCGAACTGGACTTTGTTTGTATCCTGGAACTCGTCGACAATAATGTAATCGTAGGCTGCTAGTTCATCCGGTCCGTATTTTCTGACGTAGTCAAGGGCCAGTTTATTCAAGTCCGCATAGTCTAAAGAATCTCCCTTTTCTTCTTCATACTTTCTCCAGGCCTTTGCGAAGTCGCTATACTTCTTGTAATTGTCATACGTTGAGATAAATTCATTGAGACGGGTTTTTTCTTCCTTGTTTTTTACCGTATCAAGGTGCATTGTACGTGATCGTATCAAGGCTGTGTGATAAGCTTTCTTCCAGTCATCTTTCTGGTAGTTAGCAAGCAAATTTTCCTGGGTTTCAATATACTTCTCATAGTCTTCAACAGTAATCCCAAGATCTTTCGCTTTGGAGATCGTGTTAGCATACCAGCGGGCAGTTCCAGCTTCTAAACCCAAATGCCGCTTCAAAAGAATAGCCGCGTCGAGCTCTTCTAAAATTCTAAAGTTTTGAGACACGTCAAGCTGTTCGGAATGCTTCCGGATAAAATCCGCGCAGAAGCTGTGAAAAGTGCTGATGACGACGTGACGCACCAATGGAGAAACTGCTTCCGCACGAGACTTCATCTGTTGTGCAGCTTCGTTCGAGAAGGTTAATGCTAAGATGTGGGTTGGCTCGAAACCCTTCTCAAGAAGATAGACTATCTTCTCCGTGATAGTTCTCGTTTTGCCTGTACCAGCTCCGGCAATAACAAGACACGGCCCTTCTATCTTCTCTACCGCGCGTCGCTGCTGAGAGTTGAGCATGATTTATCATATGGAGAAAGAGAATAAGAAGGGTTAAGATATATTTCTTCCAAAAAACTTAGTTATTTCTTTATCCGGTGTGGAAGTAATCGAAAATTCAAGGTCTTTTGGAAACATTTTCCTGTAGTTGTCCCAGAGGAAGCGCTCGTCAGCGAACACTATAACTCCCCGATCTGTTTCTGTTCGTATGCATCGTCCGGCCGCCTGCATGGCTTTTATCATCGCAGGGAAATTGTAACCGTAATCACGGCCACGGTTGAATCGTTTGTCGTAATAGTCAATGAGTGCCGTTACAGAAAGGTCCGGCCGCTCAAGAGGCAGACCCACGATTATAACACCCTGTAGAAGATCTCCAGGAAGGTCGATTCCTTCCGAGAAAGAGCCGCCCATTACGGCAAAAAGCACTGCACCGGATTTTGAATGGCGTTGCATCTCTTCTCTCACAGCGTCTTTGTCGTTTTTCGTCATGCTGCTTTTTTCCAGTATGGTGTGTTTTTTCGTATTGAT
>CAYITT010000106.1:0-3655 GCA_964366275.1 uncultured archaeon | reverse complement strand
CTTGTCAACATCGAACGAGTAGAACTCCCGCCATATTCCGGATTCGGTATTTATTGTTCTGTCAGGATCTACAACAAGTACCCTTCTACCTGCATTGTTATGCATCGTAACCTCTTCGATTATATCAAGTTCGCTGCGGTACGTGCCGGAACTGGTCGAATGCACAACTGCCATTTCTCCTAGTAGCGCCGCATCGCAGGGCATGTAAGAAAGGTGCATGTAAGCGTATCGTCCACGCAGTAATCCGCCGCGCATCGGCCTGCTTTCGATATCCTGAGTCATTGCACGACCAGCCGGTCTTGGCGGATGACGAAATTCGTATTTGCCATGAAGAATGTGTTCAAGAAAGTCGGTATAAACACGTTCGTCAAGCGGCTCAAAAGCAGGGTTGTCAATGAAGCTCATTAAAAATAAGCTTTGATCTTGCATTGATTTAAAACAATCATCAATTACATATGTGATTCAGAGGCCAAAGCCCATTTGCTCTTTTATCAGTTTCTTTATTTCCTGTGATTTTTTAGGATTAAGTGAAACTTGCAGGCCGTAATGTGTCTGTTTCTTCAAAACAAAGCCTTCCCTGAACAATTCTTCTGCAACTTTGTCAGCCATCTTCATTCCCTCCTTATCCAATGACTGTGAACGGAACTGTTTCGTCATATTTTCATAAGCTGTATGGCTTTCTCCCCATTTGCGATGACGCGCAAGGGCAAACAGCAGTTTTGCCCTTATAGTAGCATTATCCATAACTTTACATGCGTGTAAACCTTTAAATATTATTAAATTCAATTACCGTACATTACAAAAGTAATGCTCAGGATAAAGCGGTGCTAGGTATGGAAAAATCAATGCTTGTAGAAACAATCGGAGACAGTGTAGAAAACAGGATAATAGACTTCATGATAGAAGGCATCGGAATCGACTACACAAAGAAAGACATAGCAGATAATTGCAATATATCAAGGCCTACTTTGTACAAAAATTTTCCTAAGCTGGTAAGAAACGGGATAATTAAACCAACAAGAATGATAGGAAACGTCCAGCTTTATTCGGTCAATACCAGCAATGAGAAAGTAAAAGCACTTCTGAAACTGGAAGAAATTCTGCTGAAAGGCTCTTTTGAAGAAGTTGAAATAAGGCCTGCAATAAAAATCTAATTTTCAGAAATTACGTCCGCATCGCAGTTGTATCACTGTTAACCTACTAGTCGTGACCGCTCCGTAGTTAAAGGTTTATATACTTTTCGAACATCCTTTCTGTACAGCAACGTGAGGTATAAAAAATGGTAATGGAAACAGTGCAGATAAGATTGACAGAAAAGCAGATCAAGAACATAGAAACTCTCGTCAAGAAAGGCGTTTACCCTAACAGAAGCGAAGCCGTTCGCGACGCAGTAAGACGTCTTGTCGAAGAAGCAGAAGAGTAAATTTTCAACGTTCTTTATTTTTGAAATCTAATTTTTATAACCACTAGTCGGTTATAATTACTGTAAGACTACGCAAGCAATACAAAAGAATTGCATAAAAATTACGTTTTACGCAAATACCCATCTTCTTTATATACGTTAACACTCCTAGTTAAATATTCAGTGGTTTTCCTGCAGCGAAAATGTGGACGTAGATTATAATGACAAAGGCAAAAAAATTCTTCAAAACGATAGAAAAGGCTTCCGATGCTGTAATAAAAGATGACATAAAATTACTTAAAAAACTCGCAAAACATTAGTTACCAAATTCCTTCCCAAAGCTGTTCACATAGTCATCTAAGTTTTCTAATTTACTGGAATTATTTCTTATCCACTCTTCTATTTCTGCGGTACTTTTCCTCTTATCTGCAATTTCAATTATAAAGTTAACAGCATCTTTATAGATAGGTTTCAAAGCATAGCCACTAGTTATCATAAACAATTTAGCCATTACGTGGGATATTCTTTTATTACCGTCTATAAAATAATGTCTTGTTGCCAAAAGAACGTATATTTTTGCAGACGTATAGAAAGGTCTTTGATCCGTTTTCTCTAGGGTTTTTAATATTTCGTACGCAGCATGTTGAAGCCCGCCAATGTCTCTTACTCCTTTTTCACCGCCTGTCATGTCTATTATTTTATCATGTATTCTTACGATATGATCAACAAAATCCTCGACATCTTTCTTGCTTATCTGCATATAGAAATACTGTCAGCAATAGGATTTAAGAATGGCCTGCTTATTTCTTTCCTTTCTTGGCGCTCTTCATTTTTCTCCACAGAACATAAGCTATGAGTATTATTGCAATTACGAATATGCCTGCTTCTGCAGCTACGGCTGGGTCAGAAATTGCAAGTCCTATAAACGGCACGACCCATGTCCCTTCTTCCTGACCACAAGGCTGTGATTCCAGAGGCCCATAGATATCTGTTCCACATTTGTTCACATCTTCACACTGTCTTGTTTGGAAGCTATTTACACACCATGACCAGTCAGTGCAGAGCCATCTTTCCGTGCATGGTCCGCTTTCCTGTGTGTTCACAGGGTTTGCCGGAGGTGTTGTATTTGTAGGAGCTGTTGTCTGACCTGTTATACCAGAGCCGCCTGATCCACCTCCACCGCCGCCACCAGAGCCACCGCTACCTGGCGGTGCTGCTATTGTAGCGGCAAGGTTGAGATGTGTAGATGCGCCGTTTTGAAATATAATTGTACTACCACTATCTACTCCGTTAACAAAAAAGTTAACAGTCTGTCCTGCCCTGGACGGAGGATCAGTATCTGGTATTTTGAAAATCGGTGCTCCGTCTCTGCCATAGTAACCGCCGAGAATAGTATTTGATACAACTTCAGTACCTGATATTCTCGCTGATACAACAGTGCCGTCAGGTGCGGGTGCGCCATTTATTGTAACGGTTCCGTCTACATGATGCGGTACTCCTGGTATAGCAAAAACTGAAGAAACTACTAGCAGAAAAGCAATAGGCAATACTTTTAGCATATTCATGATATCAACTCTCGAAGTATATCAGAAACGTATAAAAGACTATGCGTATGGACATATTGTCGTTGGTGCGTAAGTGCTGTTTTCCGTGGCGAATACCCAGTAGCCTGCTCCGGCGTCCATCCTGTCAAACGAGTTCAGCAGCACGAACGGATCTGGGGGATTAAGAGGTTCCCAGTAAGTAAACACAGATGAGTACCCCTTGTCTAATGTCGAGTCTCCAAGTGACCACAGCGAGCACACAACGAGTTTGCCGTTTCCAACAGGGCCGGTATAATTATACATTGCCGTGCCATTCTCATTTTCATTGCCATAGTACCCGAGCAGGTTCCATCCCAGTACGACAGGGTGGCTTGGCGGCGTTACGGCAGGGCTGAAAAGCGACCCTTCGATGTAAAGTGTTGTCGCATTTCTTACAAGCACCCAGTATCCCACGCCGGCTTCCAGCGAAGTCAGGTCGTCATTGCTTACGTTATCCGGAGTATAGATGCGCCATCTCTTCGCGAAAGCATCATATGACCAGACAGATATCACTTCATCGGCGACGTCTGCAAATATGTCGTCTGTTGAATTATCAAAGAGCACGTAAGGTATTGATATCAAGTTGCATTTCTTGTTCAGCTGTATAGAGAACCGTTTGCCTTCTACCTTGAACTTCTCATAGTCTATCGGCCCGGCATTGCCAAGCTTT
>CAYITT010000105.1:0-3658 GCA_964366275.1 uncultured archaeon | reverse complement strand
TAAAAGAGATATTTGCCTGCTTACTTCATTATCAACGAGTTCCGGAATTTTGTCCAGTTCCTGGAATCCTTTTATCTCGACACGTGCGCCTCCGGCAATGGAGATGTTAACGTCCTGACGGATACTGCCTATTCCTCGAACGACATTCAGGCCTCTGAGGAGACCGCCGATCTTCTCGGCCGTTTCTTTTGCATGTTTTGGTGAATGGATAGAAGCGTCTGTCGCCACTTCTACAAGCGGCGTGCCTAAGCGGTCGAGGCGATATTCTTTGGTCGGTAAAGCAGGAGCTGAATCCTCTTCGAGACCTATGGTTTGTATGCCGACGCGTCCGAAGCTTGTTTCAATATGGCCGTTTGATGCTACAAGAGCCGTTCGTTGGAAGCTGCTCACCGCTGACCCATCGATCACCATCTTTCTCATAAAATAAACCTCATCAACGATATTACAATTCAATAATTTTGATATCTGCAGCGCAGTCTTCAGCGCATTTTGGTTAACTTCAAGCGGCGGCATTTCATCTAATTCTAACAAGCAAGAGCTTTCTGTATTGTATTTGTAAACAAAAGTCCTGTCGCGAAGATACTCGAAAAGCGCGGCCGGGTCTTCTTCGCCCATCTCGCTATGCACGGGTATCATTTTCCTGTGAAGCTCCAGTGGAAAGTCGTTGGACTTGACAATCGGACAGCGGCAGAATAACTTTGTTCCAGAGGCGAGCTGCTGGTGTATCTCCAGGCCTACGCGCAGGCCCAGCTTATTGTAGTCCATATAGTATTATAAACTGACCAAAGATAATTAAAGTGCAAATGAAAGATATAATCAGCCATAAATTGGACAGTGACATAGCGTATAACAATAAAGAATATTTCTTCACTTTCCTGTCTGACAGATTTGAATACATGAACGTTTTATGGACTAAAGCGCTTAGCAAACGCTTTGATAAGAAATTTGAACCCATATCTATACTCAGTTGCAAACAGAACAAATTTTTCGAGAAGAGAAACTACATAATTATTAACAAGATATTGAAATTATTGAATAAAAAATTGAATAATGACAACTTGGTTTATCTTGAAGATTATGAGGATACCAATCTTGAATTTTCAAAATCTGGCTTTATAAAAAATCTTATAAAGACTTTATTAAAAAAACAAAACACCATATTCATTCTTTGCTTTACAAGCGCGAACTTAAAAATAAAAACTCCAGGAGTAACTATACTTGGACCGGATCCAGAAATAACAACGAAATTCGATAACAAAGTAGAACATGTAAAACTGTTTGAAAAACTTGGCTTGCCAAGAAATAAAACAAGGCTTTACAAAAATTTAGATAAAATAAAAAAGTCCGAGAAATATCCTTTTTTTATCTCTGCATCGTATACGTCCGGAGGGAACGAAAGTAGAACTATATATACCGAAACCGATCTGGATACTTTTTATGCAGATCTTAGGGAATTAAACAAGAAAAGCATATTCGTTGTTGCCGATCTGATAACTGATATAATCAACGCGCCGAACGTCAATGCCATAGTTACAGACAAAGACGATACTAGAATTATCTGCATATCAGACCAGATTCTAAGGGGTAATAAGTATCTAGGTAATGTTTACCCTTCTAAAGTAAGCAGCAATCAAAAAGACGAGATAATTAGCGTGACAAAGAAAGTCGGGAATTATCTGTCTGTACTTGGTTTTAGAGGCATATTTGGCATTGATTTTCTGATAGATAAAAAAGGCCAGATATTCACAACCGATCTTAATCCCCGCAGACAGGGGGGCTATCTTTGCAATGTTCTTATGTCAAAACCTGATATAGTTGAAATGGAACTGGACGTGGCACTGGGCAAAAAGCCAGCCGTTTTTGACCATGATGATTTTCAGCCAAAATACGCATGGGCTCACAGCAAAATAAAGCCATACCAACATAATACCAAAATAAAAAACTCCTTCGTTAGCGGCGTTTTTTCCGATCCATTTAAAAATCTTGGATCGATGTTCTGTTGTATATTTTATCCCGAGAATCATATCTTCGTAGACGGCAATGTAGGTTATTTCATTACAACTGGAAAGACGCACGACGAGGTTAAGGATAAAACAATAAAAGAATCTGAAATAATTCTGTCAAAGAATCTCGAAACTTACGAAGGTCTATGATCTGCATTGAATAACCACAGAAGAACAGCCATTCTTACATAAAGTCCATTTGCGCTCTGTTGGAAATATCTTGCATTATGTAAATTGTCTACTTCTGCCGTTATTTCGTCGATTCTAGGCAGCGGGTTCATTACTATAGATGTCTCATTCAGCAGTTTGGCTTTTTCTGCTGTCATCTGATATTTCTCGTAAATATTATCATGTTTGTTATGAGGGAAGCCTGCCATGTATATAATGTCGCCTCGCGGCAGGAATTCTGTCTTATTTTCAAAATTCCTTATGTCACTCTTGTAGGATTCTGGCATTTCTAACTGTCTAGGTGCAATTGCAGTTAGACTTACATCAAACTTTGAAAATGCCAACGCTAAAGAGTGGGCCGATCTGGAATTTTTAAGGTCGCCGACCAAAGAAATTTCTAAACCGTCTATTATACCAAATTCTTTCCATATAGTGTAAAGATCGATCAGGGTCTGTGTCGGATGTTCGTCATTGCCATTTCCACAGTTTATTATGCCGCTTTTTAATTTTATGTTATGTATAAATTTTTCTGATCCTGACCGTAATGCTATAATATCTACGTAATCGCTGATTACTTTTAACGTATCTTCCATGGACTCGGGAGAACTCATTTCATCTTTGTGTTTTGTTTCAGATATCTCAACAATATGACCGCCGAGTTTTTGCATAGCCAAAGAAAATCCTATTCTCGTTCTTGTTGATGGTTCAAAGAACGCTATGGCAAGCGATTTTCCGGAAAGTGTCGATAAATATTTGTCAGGATTTTGTTCCATTTCTTTGGATAATCTGAGGATATTTTCTATATCACTCCTGGATATGTCATTTACACTCAGAAGATTCCTGTGCATTATAAGAGTCAGTAGGAAAAGTATTTACTGCTTTTGTCAGGGAAAGTAAGGGTATTGTGCATGCAAGGTATGCATCTGGGTCCAAGTTTAACGCTTGAATAACTCTTAACTATATCTCTTGCTTGAATGAATGCCTCTGCTAGAAACTCAATGGATGGAGGAGGGTGGTTCTTCATTGGTGTCGACGGATCCGGCCTGAAAGGGCTTAAAACAGGGTCGCATCCGATCTCAGCAAGGGCATGAACGCCATTTAGCGTGTCCTGCAAAGGTTCAATTCCAATCATAAGAAGGGATCGTATTTTTCCTTCGCCGAATACTTTAACCGCATCTTCTATGAAATCAAAATATCTTTGTCTGGATGCTTTCCATTTATTGTGTATTATTTTCTTTGCGATTTCCTCGTTGAAAAGCTCAAGGTTTATAGAAAGTCCTGCTATTCCGGCATCTTTCAGTTTTTGAGCGTCCAACAGGCTGGGCATCGGAACCATCATAACATCTACATCAGTATCTGGGAAGGCCGAAGCAACAGCACTATAAACACTATTTTCGTAGTCGTAATCTTCAGGTTTTGGAGTGCCGCCTGAAATAAGGACGTGTTTTGCCCGTTGCACGGGATCCTCGAGAGCTACTTTAACCGAT
>CAYITT010000104.1:0-3709 GCA_964366275.1 uncultured archaeon | reverse complement strand
GCCTCTTACGTTAAAGCCTACGTTGTCGCCAGGTCTTGCCTCAGCGAACTGTTCGTGGTGCATTTCTATGCTCTTTACTTCTCCCAGTGCGCCCGAAGGTACGAAAATGAGCTTGTCATTGACCTTCAGAATACCTGTTTCTACTCTTCCGACAGGTACTGTACCTACACCGGTTATGCTGTAAACATCCTGAATCGGTAGTCTCAATGGCTTGTCTACAGGCTGGTCAGGCATAACGAATTCGTCCAACGCTTCAACGAGCGTAGGGCCTTTGTACCATGCCATGTGTTCTGAGCGCTTAGCTACGTTGTCGCCTAAATACCCTGATGTAGGGACAAATCGCATATTGTCAGTCTTGTATCCAATACCTTTCAACAGCTTAGTCATTGCTTCTACCGTTTCCTTGTATTTGTGCTCTTCATAGTTAACTGCGTCCATTTTGTTGATCGCTATGATCATCTGGCCTACGCCGAGAACCTTTGCGAGGTATGCGTGTTCTTTTGTCTGTTCCTGCACGCCGTCCTTCGCAGAGCATACTAATATAGCGCCGTCTGCCTGAGATGTACCCGTAATCATGTTCTTGACGAAGTCACGGTGTCCAGGTGCGTCTATAATCGTGAAATAATATTTGTTTGTGTCGAATCTCTGGTGCATTATATCTATGGTAACCCCTCTTTCTCTCTCTTCCTTTAAGCGGTCCATGATGAAAGCGAACTCGAAAGTTTCCTTTTTCAGTTCCTTTGCGAGATCCTTGAGTTTCCTCATCTGTTCGTCTCTAACTGCACCAGTATCGTAAAGCAGTCTCCCTACTAATGTCGACTTTCCGTGGTCGACGTGACCTATTGTTACTAGGTTCATGTGTGGTTTTTTCTCAGCCATTTTAATTCCCCCAATTATCATCAAGCATTCGATGTGCTAGATTGTCTTTTACAAGGTGAACAGATGTTCACCGGTATAAGTTAAGTTTCTAACTTAACTTTGTAACAATCGAATGCCAATCTTTTTAAAGGTTCTTAATTTTGCGACATTTCTGTTCGCGTACCTTTTCTTTCCTGGTCTATTGCATCAAGCGCAGTGCCCAATGCCATTGCGTGTACGATTTCATTTTCACTTGTGTACGCAGTTTTTCTGCCTGCAGTTTTTCTCACGAGTGCGTATCCGACAGCCAGTCCCGCAACAGCAGCGATGCCTGCCATTGCAGTGTCTTTGTAGTTCTTCATACTATTGCTAAATTACACAAAACCTTTATAAACCTTTGTTACTGCCAAGTGACAGAAATATTGGTTCTTAAACGTTGACAGTAAGCCTAGCTAATGAGAAAAACAATTGCCGCGACGCTCATCGGAACTCTTTTCGCTTCCGGTGCCGCAGCCCAGGTTGATACGAATCGGATTGTTGATTACACACAGTACACACAGCGGGCAACACCGATAAGGGACTCGGTGGAACGCTACGCTGCATCTGTGAAAAAATACCCGACAGTTGAAAAATCCCAAAAACTTGGACCCGAGTTCTGGATACTGGGCAGCGCATTAGTCGGCTCGACTATCGCGGATATTGAACAAACTTTCAAAAATAAGAAAAACTGCGAAGCGTTTCTGGAAAACTTGCCGGAAAACGCGATTCCCACCCGCGGTTGTGATGATCTTGATCCCTTGGTAGCGCCGTACATCAGTTCTGGAAGAGGCGTTACTTACGCAATATATGGTGTGAGTGACGTTTTAGCTCTTTATCTTTCGGCAGAAATGAAGAAAGGCGGCAGCAAGTGGTGGTGGGTTGTACCAGCAGTACTTACAGCGGGTCATGTTTACGGCGCAATAAATAATGCGAAGGGTTTTGAAATAAACATAACTATTGTAAGATAATTATATCCGATTGGTTCTGGGCTCACTTGAGGTCAGCTTAAGAAGATTTTGCTTATACTAGTCTAGGTCTTTATGAAATCAAGAAATCTGGCTGCAATGATTCTTGGCGCCGCCTCGCTGTTAGGTCCAGCCCAGGCTTCCGCAGAAGAAAAGCCGGTAAGTGTAGTCGCAGATGTCATTGCGTCCGAAGCGGAAGGCGCGTCTTTGATAAGACCCAACATATTCTACAGGCTTTTTGGAACTGATGCGTATACTTTCATAGAAATGTACTCTGACGACAAGAACTATTTCGGGAAAACAATTCTCGGAAAAGAATTAGGTAGCGGATTTTCCGCCACCGGCGAATATGCATTCGGTTCTGATACGACGAACCGCGCAGGACTGGGTGTAAAGTATTCGCTTCCTCTGCCTAAAGGTAAGCTTTCAGTAAAGCTGTTTCCTGTATGGTTTAGTCGAGACGGGTATGACAAACACAGAGTGCATGCCGGATATTCCGGCAGCGTTGACCTGCCTGCAGGTTTTGAAGTTTCATCCTTTGGCGAGTGTAATCTAGCGGCCGCAAACGGACCTCAGTGGGGATACGGAGAAGTCTTTGCAGGAAAGAAATTGGGAAAACATGTTGGTGTTTACGGCGGCGCGCTTCTGAGAGACAGATCGACCGATAAAGAAAATAAGCTGGTTCCGGGCATTGAATTAGCTGGACGTCTCAGTTACTTCTTCTAGATCTGCGGCATTTCCTTTGTCATGCCTTTTCTTTCGCGTATTCTCTGGATTGCAAGAAGCTTGAGATCTTCCGGGATCTTTTCAAAAGAAACATCTATCAATGAGTAAAATCCTTTTCCGCCTGTGGCGCTCTTCAGCTGGCCTTCGAATCCAAACATCTCCGCCACGGGCATTTTTGCTTCTATTACCGCAGCGCCCATCTCCGTCTTGACGTCTCCGACCTGTCCACGCCTGTTTTGCACCTGGTTCATTGCCTGGCTCATCAATTCTTCAGGAATGTCGATGCGTATTGTCTGCACAGGTTCGAGCAGCGTAGGCTTCGCCTTCATGACAGCCTCTTTTATCGCGTCGTTCATTGCCGGAAGCACTTGTGCAGGACCTCTGTGTATTGCGTCTTCGTGCAGCTTCGCATCGTGCAGCCTTATCTTTAAGCCGGTGCACGGTTCGCCGCATATCGGCCCTGCTTTCATAATGTTTTCAAACGACTCTATAACGAGTTCCATTGTTTCATTCAGATATTGAATTCCCTTCGTCCAGTCGATCAGCGCGTTCCTTTCAAAAAGATCCTGCAACTTCTTGGCTTCGTCTCTCGGCATGCCCGCGTCGACAAGTTTCGGTATCAAATCTTTCAGATATTTTCTTACGTTCTTCTCTCCTATTTTCCCCGATGCTATGGCCTGATAAACCCCTTCTTCCAAAGGCTCGACAGAAACGTAAAACCTGTTGTGTTTGTTGGCTGACTTTCCTTCTACTTCTGGACTTACCGATCTTACGGTCTCCCTGTAAATAACTATAGGCGGTGAAAGCGTACCGTTTATTTCCTTCTCTTTCAGCGGTCTCTCTATCTTCGCATCCAGGTGTAATTCACCTAATCCGGAAACGAGATACTCACCGGTCTCTTCATCTATTTTTACTACAAGTGTCGGATCCTCTCTGCTCACTTGTTTAAGGAACATGATAAGTTTCGGCAGGTCTTTCGGATCTTTGCATTCTATACTCTTCGTTACCACCGGCTCGAACATGTGCTTTATCGCTTCGAACGGATCTATTTCCCTGTCCGGGTCGCAAAGCGTCTCTCCGGAAAATAGATCGGAAGAGAACACGTATGAACTACAGTCACG
>CAYITT010000103.1:0-3734 GCA_964366275.1 uncultured archaeon | reverse complement strand
TTTCGAGAATTCAATAGGAACTGAGATAGATGCAAGAAATGAACAGAAACAAGTTATTACTGATATGGGGTTTTCAATAGATGACTTCAATACCAAAGTAAGTCAACTCAATACTGTACCAGAGACTACCAAATCTTATTATGATACATGCGTAGAATTGTCATCGGATCAGTTCCAGTCAGCATCTTGTCAAGATATTTGGCTTTCATACGAATGCTGTCTTGGTAATGCCCAAAAACATGGAACACAACCGTGTATTGAAGTAGCCAGTCAGATGGGAACACATAAATGCAGAATGGGAACAGACGGAAAATGGACAAATGGTGCTTAAAATGAAAAAACTGTCATCAGGAATAACCGGCCTTGACAAGATACTTGGCGGCGGGATACCGGAAAGATATGTTCTACTGCTAAGCGGCACCTGCGGAGCGGGCAAGACGGTTTTCGGGCTTCAATTTCTTACACAATCCGATGAGCCGGGAGTATATGTCAGCTTCGAAGAGGAGCTGGACGAGCTAAGACAAAATGCGCTTGTTTTTGGATGGGATCTCGAGAAAATGGAGAAACGAAACAAGCTGAGACTTTTGAAATACGACCCGTTTCGCATGGAAGATATACTGGAAGTAATAGAGAACAACATAAGGGAGATAGGCGCCAAACGCGTTGTATTTGATTCTGTAGCCGCGCTTGGCATACATATGAAAGAGACTTCTGAACTGAGGAGAATGATTTTGCAGATAAACAATATAATGAAGAAGAACAAATGCACGACAATAATTATTTCCGAAATTGTGCCGGGCAGCACCGCTTTATCGCGATTCGGTGTAGAGGAGTTCGTTTCCGACGGCGTAATCGTCCTGAATAACTTTATTTCTAACGGCCAGTTCAAGAGATCAATAATTGTGTGGAAACTCCGCGGCGTTAATCATTCGAGGTCCGTCCATCCTTACAGCATCTCGGACAAAGGAATAACGATATCCAATGCTGTCTTCAAATAATTCAATGAAAAAATCTAATTTATAATCAGACGATATAGTATATCTGATGTATAAGGATATGGTCAAGGTTCTGGGCAACTTTGGGGCCCGAAAATTCGAGAACTATCTTAAACCGCTAAAAGAGGAACTTGTTCGCTCCAATCTAAGCGTGCTTTTCGAGCTTTATGTGGGAAAGATGTTATTCTTTTCGATTGCCGCTTTCGTCGGCACGTTTATTTTTGTTGTAACAGCAACGACAATAATAGGGACGTCGCCGCTATTCTCAATTGCTAGCGGGCTGATAACGGCAACTGCCGTTTCCCTTGCTGTGCTTACACTTTATCATTCTTACCCGTTTAATCTGCTTACGTCGAAGAAGACCAGTATTGAAGCAAACCTGCCTTTTGCCATAAATCATATGGCAGCCATATCTGCTTCGGGCGTCCCTCCATTCGTCGTTTTCAAGCTGCTTGCAAACATACACGAATATGGGGAGATTTCCAACGAGTCGAGACGTATAGTAAGAAACGTAGATACGTTTGGTATGGACGTGGTATCTGCAATGAGAAACGTGGCCGACCGATCTCCGTCCCAGGAATTCAAGCAACTGATATACGGCGTAGTGTCGACAATAGAAACAGGAGGAGATCTGAAACGCTTCCTTGACAACGCATCGAAAGAAGCGCTGTTCAACTACAGAATAAAGAGAGAGAAATATCTGCAGACGCTCGGGACGTACGCGGACTTCTACACGGCCGTTCTGATAGCCGCCCCGTTATTTTTCATCTCAGTCCTGTCAGTAATGTCAATGGTGGGCGGCGAGGTTTTTGGTTTAAGCATCCCGACGGCAATGAGGATAGGCGTGTACGCTATGATACCGCTTATGAATATTCTCTTCCTCATGTTCGTGCACTATACCCAGCCCCAGGTGTAATCATGAAACTAAAGATACCCAAACAGTCGTCATTCCAGTTCGTGAGTGTGACGTCCATAGTCGCAGGAGTACTGCTCATAGCTATAAACTTCACCTACTTTTTCGGAAGTCCCGAGCTTTACGCAATGCTAAATCTTCTCGGAGCAGTCCTCATATTGGGCGTCCCGCTGATTTACAAATATACCGAATACCAGAAAATAAAGAACATAGAAGAACTGTTTCCAAAATATCTTAACGACTTGGCGGAAAACATAAGCGCAGGTATGACGCTGCCTCAGGCGATAAGAGCGACTACAAACATAGACTATGGGATTCTGACACCTTACGTCAAGGAGATATCATCAAAGGTTTCTTGGGGCGTGCCGTTCGAGAAGATAATGGAAGAATTCGCCAAGAAAACCAACAGCAAATCGATGAGAAGAAACGTACAGACAATAATAGAAACCCACAGGTCCGGAGGATCGATAGATACAGTGCTGCGCTCTGTATCACAATCACTGATAGTTCTGGAGCGCGTCAAGAAAGAGAGAAGCGCATCTGTATACGGTCAGATGATAAACGGCTACATAATATATGTGGTATTCCTAGGCGTCATGATAGGCCTATCTTCGGTACTCGTACCTGCCTTCCAGTTCGGTGATAATAACTCCCCGGAGTTGCAGTCGGCTTTCGGCGAAATTTTCCAGTCGCTTATAATAATACAGGGCTTCTTTGCCGGCTTATCGATAGGCAAGATGGCCGAAGGCACGTTCTTTGCCGGCATAAAGCATTCGCTGGTTCTCGTTATATTTGGGTACAGTGCATTTCTCTTCTTTGGGTAGTTCTTATGAATATCAGGACAATGAGACAGAATGAAATACCTGCAGCAGCCAAAATAATAGGCACAAACTATTCCAAGAAATACCAGCAGCGTTCCACAAAAGAAATGGAGGCTATGTTCAAAAACCATGTTTACAAGCCCGAATATATTGTTGCCGAAGACGGGGGAAAGATAATTGGTCTTGCGGGCTGCATAGAATCGTGGATGGACTATAGTGTATACCAGATATTCTGGGTCAACGTCCTGCCGGAACACCAGATGAAGGGCATAGGAACTGAACTCGTCAATAAGCTCATGCGCAAAATAAAGAAACACGCTGAAGCACAGTTCATACTCATAAGCACCGACAAACCTGAATTCTACATGAAGTTAGGTTTCCGTGAACTGGCAGAACTAAAAGGCAAATACAGACTCATGATATTCCGCATCAGAAAATAGCTATATATACGACTTCTCATTAATGATAATCATTGATAGTAGTCACTAATGACTATCATTGATACATATGAAGAAAAAAGCCATAATAATTCATGAACCCGATAGTCATAAAAGCGTCTATGATTTACTCAAAAAAACGCCTTACGGTCTAGCGTCCGAGGAAGTTTCCAAGAAGATAGGAGTAAGCAGAAAAAACACAAAAAAACTTCTGGATGAAATGGCACACAAGAAAAAGATAACAAAGACGAAGGCTGGAATGACATTTTTCTACAGATTCATTGCAGTTTTACTGCTTGCCGCAGCTGTGCCAATCCATGCGGAGGAGCTTACATCAACAAATTATAAAATAGTTGCAGAAATAGTGGACGCAGCGGGGGGTAATGTAACAACGCCGACAAACAGAACCCTGCTGCTAAGCATGAGTCATGTGTCCAGCGTAAAGCTATCCGAGTCCTATGAGCTATGCGCGGGTTTTCTCTGTAACTTTCTTGATATTTTATCTGTATGAAGATTTACATTCATGCTTTCTTTCAATATAAACGGGAGCGCGAGCGACCAGTTCTAT
>CAYITT010000102.1:0-3766 GCA_964366275.1 uncultured archaeon | reverse complement strand
GCTTATGTTTGTTCTCTGAAGCGACAAAAGCAGGATAAACATAATCACGGTAAACACAATTATCTTATCATTCTTGAGTGGCTTCTTTATCATTATGTATGTACCCGCGATGATCATTGGTATAATGAGCATGAACTCCTTGGTAAGGTAAAGCAGCACATAATTTATTACGGGTGTTCCCATGGCCAGTGAATGGGGCACTGCCTCACCAACGCTGGAAAAAATTCTTCGGAAAAACGACATTACCATTATTGGTACGTCAGCCGCTACTGTCTGGCTTCTTGACACATCGCCGTAATCAACTGTTATGTTCGCCTCAGTATGCAGTCTTTGCAGACCGAAAGGCCACAGTATCATAAACATGACAAACGCAACAGCCAATGCCTTCAGGACGTTGTTTTGGATTGATATAGAGAAATTTGGCTTTATTGATAATTTGATATGTCGCGTGTACAAAAGATAAGCGACTGCAATAACAAGCATAATTACAGATGTAAATTTTACCGATAGTGCAAGTCCTAGAGACGCGCCGAGCAGTAAAAAATCATACTTGCCGTTGTTTTCCGTCATTGACCACAGAAAATAAATTATCGCAATGTACAGAAAGCTTAGGATTGTTTCAACCTGTGCGTATCTGCTGAACTGTAAGTGTATTATCGAGAAGCCTGTTAATGATGCTGCCAGAATTGCGAGCTTTGTATCATAGAGTTTTTTAGTAAAGAAGAGCATCGCTATTACAGTAAGAATTCCAAAAATAACCGAGACGATACGAAGGCCGAATTCTGTAGACCCGAATAGAATAGCAGAGAGTGTGAATAAATATTTGCCCAGAGGAGGCGTGTCAAAGAGGTAATAATTATTAACAAAATTGCCCTTCAGGTACGAATCGACAACTTCCTTTATCTCCATCTCGCCGTACCCGTATGTTTCCCAGAGTAAATTGTCCAAACGCAGAAAGACCGACGCCAGAAAAATGAAAGCTATTAGGACGTAGGTGTAATTTATTTTCATGAAATTCTCCACTTAATTATTTTACCGAGCATTCTTAGATGATTTTTTATCTCGCGTGTATTGTTTATCTTTGACTCCCCGTATATGCGCGTAGTGAGCGTTACAGGAACTTCTGTTACGCTCTTCCCCTTCTTTATCATGTCAAAAAGTATCTCCGCATTTATGGAGAAATCGTTACTGTCCATGCTTATCCCCCTCAATGCGGATTTTTTGTACACACGAAATATTGAACTGACAGCTGTCACCTTCCTGCCAAGAAGTATCTGGTACAGCATGTTGACTCCCCTGCTCAGTATCTTTCTATGCAGCTGTATCTGACTCTTGGAATTTTTACCAAAATGGGTTCCTATGACGCAGTCCCACCCCTCTTGATATTTCTCAAGCAGCTTAGGTATTTCCTTTGGGTGAAAGGTGAAATCTGCATCGAGGAAGATTAACGTATCGCCGTGCGCATTTTTTATGCCTGTTTTTACGGCCGCGCCGAGCCCGAGGTTTTTCGGATGTTTTACAAGTCTTATTCTCTTGCTTGTCAGCCGTGCTGCGGCTTGCGCTGTCCCGTCTATTGAGCCGTCGTCTACTATGATAATTTCGTGGTCGTATTTCTTCATGACAGGCATTAGCTCGGAAGGTATCCTTTTGAGATTCTCTTCCTCGTTATATGCCGGTATAATTACGCTTATCATTTTCCTTCAACTATGTCAACTATTTTTCTTGAAGTGTTTCCGTCGCCGAACGGGTTTCTCCATTTCTTATCTCCTGACATATGATTTGCAGCCTCTACTATTCGCTCCTGCTGCGTGCCTGCAAGTATGTTGCTGCCGACATCTATGGTCTCCGGTCGTTCCGTATTGTCTCTAAGCGTCACGCAAGGAGTGCCTAAAATACAGGCTTCTTCTTGTACACCGCCCGAATCCGTGAAAATTATTGATGCATTTTTCTCGAGGGCTAAAAAATCGTTGTAACCAACAGGATCAATGAGGCGCAGTCCTTCCGGGACAGTTATACCAAGTTCGTTGATCATTTTCCTTGATCTTGGATGAATCGGATAAACTATATTCATTCCGAATTTTTCATATACCTTTTCCATTCCGTTCAAAATACCGGAAAACCTCTTCTTAGAGTCGACGTTCTCCTGTCTGTGAGCTGTAAGCAGCATGAAATTCTTTTTCGCTAGGTTAAGCTGTCCAAGTATTTTTTCATCTTTTAACTTATGGCTATTGATTACGTCTACTATAGTATTTCCGGTAACATGTATTTTCCCGGCTGTGTTTTCCTTCAGAAGATTTGCTTTCGAGTTTTCAGTAGGTGCGAAAAGTATGTCCGAAAGGCTATCAGCAATAATTCTGTTCAACTCTTCGGGCATGGTCCTGTCGAAGCTTCTCAACCCGGCTTCGACGTGGCCCAGTCTTATCTTTAGCTTTGCCGCTGACAGGGCACCCGCGAGAGTTGTATTCGTATCACCGTGAACAACAACAAAATCTGGTTTTTCTTCTATGAGTATGTCGTCAAACTGCGCAAGCATCCTGCCTATATGTTCGCCCTGGTGAAGAGGCGATTTTGATTTTACATCCAGGTCGTAATCAGGTTTTCTTAGCCCCAGTTCCATGAAAAATAGCTCGGACATATTGTAAGAATAATGCTGGCCGCTGTGTATCAGTACCGTGTCTATACGTCTGTTCTCCAGTTCCTTTACAACAGGCGTCATCTTGATTATTTCCGGTCGTGTGCCCAGCACAACAGGAACTTTCAGATTTTGAATTATGATAAAGCGTTAAAAAAACCACTATAGAACAAAAGAAGAAATATAAAAATCGACCACAGACGTCATAACATTCATCAAAACGAACGCGAAATAGCCCGGTTTTAGCGCGCCGAAAATCGACACAAAAAAACCAGATAGCAGATGATATACGCAAAGTAGCGCTATTCCAACTACAAACATATCGATTCCAGTGAGAAATCCTGCAATGAAGCCGATAAAAGCGCTTGATGCAACGGTAAGCGGCGCATAGTGTATAGCACGTAGATTTAAAATGTAATAAGTTGCAGCTATGATTATGCCGGCTAAAAATCCGGCGTTAGATCCGTAAAGATATCCTGCAAGTATAGGGAAGGCTGGCATGGCGTCTATTCCTTTTACATTTCGAAAACAAATGTACACGGCAGTGTTTAGAAGAATTCCTAGCAGTATAATGTTCCACATAACACTACCATGTAAAAGCAGGGGATTCTCTGCAGAGTTCTTCGACGCGGCTTCTCACCTTCGTCGGGTCTTCCTTCTTTATTATGACATCTGCCATGAAATTCGCTATTTCTTTCATCTCGTTTTCTTTCATTCCTCTTGTAGTGAGAATAGGCGTTCCAAGTCTTACGCCGCTCGGGTCCAGCGGCTCTCTCTGGTCAAACGGTATCGTGTTCCTGTTCACGGTTATTCCTGCAATGTCCAGCAGCTCTTCACCCTGTTTTCCGGAGATCCCTGTATTGGTGAGGTCTACGAGTATAAGGTGATTATCTGTTCCGCCAGACACCAGCCTGAATCCGTTTTCCATTAATGTATCTGCAAGCGTCTTTGCATTTGCAACTATCTGTTTTGTGTATTTTTTGAACTCAGGACGGGCCGCTTCTTCGAACGCTATTGCCTTTGCGGCTACAGAGTTGTCATGGGGGCCTCCTTGTAAAAGCGGGAAAACCGCTTTATCGATTCTTTGGGCTAATGCTTCCTTGCACATTATCATAGCACCCCTTGGTCCGCGAA